>NZ_QKTE01000017.1:0-81457 GCF_003234735.1 Curtobacterium sp. MCLR17_040
GGGTGCGGGGGGTGCGCATCACGGGACCTCGGCGGTCAGGGGGTCGGACGTCGTCGACGCGGAGCCGACGGCGTAGGTCAGGGTGACGGACCAGGTGCCGCTCGACACCTTCGCCGCGGGGAACGACACCTGCGCGCAGTTCACCGACGAGGCACTCGCCTGTGCGGTGCTCGTGGCGGTGCGCGTGACGCCGTCCTTCGTCGCGGTGAAGGTGCACTTCCCGCTCGTGTCGGTCGTACCGGAGACCAGGCCGCCGGCCTGGAGGGTCTTCGAGCCGGCGTCCCAGCCGGCGAACGTGACGACGGACGTGGCCGGGTACTCCGACGGGTCGGTGTCCGGCTGGTTCGTCGCGCCGCTGCCCGGGAACGCACCGGGGGTGTCGTCGTCGGAGGCGCTGGCATCGTCGCCGTCACCGTCGTCGGACCCACCGTCGGTCGGCGTCGAGGCCGCGTCGGTGGGGGCCGAGGTCGCCGAGTCGTCGTCCGTCGGGGTCGCACTCGGGGTGCGCGAGACGGACGCGGACGGCGACGGGGTGGCGTCGTCGCCACCACCGGAACAACCGGCCAAGAGGAGACTGAGTGCACCGACCACCGCGAACGCAGCGATCGGCCTGGATGCGAGGAGCATGCTGACGGGCCGTCCTGTGGATGTTGACAAGGGTCCGGGTTGCAACAACGGTAACTCGAAAGTGAAGGTTGAGGGTTGGATCGGCCGGAATCACCCCCACTCGGGGTGCACGACGACCGTCGCCCAACCCCGTCCCGCGGGCCCGGTGAGTATGCTGTTCCGGTCCTGCCCCCACGAACGAAGAGACGTATGGTCGACCAAGCCCGCATGACCGCGCTCGCGAAGGAACCCCTCGTCGTGATCGGCGCTCCGACGAGCGCCTTCCGCGGGACCTTCCGTGAGCTGCGCGACGTCTTCCGGCAGCGCGAGATGCTCGGCATGCTCGTCCGACGTGACCTGAAGGCCCGCTACAAGGACTCGGCACTCGGGTTCGTGTGGACGCTCGTGCGCCCGCTGACCCAGCTGCTCATCTACTACTTCGTCATCGGCAAGGTCCTCGGCGCCGCCAACGGCATCGACAACTTCGCGATCTACGTCTTCACCGGCCTGACCGCCTACACGCTCTTCAGCGAGATCGTCGCCGGGTCGACCGGGTCGATCGTCGGCAACTCCGGGCTGATCAAGAAGGTCTACGTCCCGCGCGAGGTCTTCCCGCTCGCCAGCGTGGGCGCGGCCCTGGTGAACTTCACCATCCAGTTCGCGATCCTGCTGGCCGCGACGGTCGTCATCGGCGTCTTCCCGTGGCACGAGGGCCTGGTCTACCTGATCCCCTCGCTCGCGGTGATCCTGGTCTACGGCGCCGCCATCGGCCTGGTGCTGTCCGCGCTCAACGTGTACCTGCGCGACGTGCAGTTCGTCATCGACGTCGGCCTGATGGTCCTGCTCTGGGCCTCACCGATCGTCTACTCGTACTCGCGCGTGGTCGCGACCGTGAACGCCGACTGGCTCCTCACCCTCTACACGAACAACCCGCTGACCCTGTCGGTGCTCGGCCTGCAGAACGCGATCTGGCTGCACGACCCGGCCGACGTCACGTACCCGGACCACCTGATGCTGCGGCTGGGGATCGCGTTCGTGATCGGCATCCTCTGCCTCATCGGTGCGCAGCGGATCTTCTCCCGCCTGCAGGGCAACTTCGCGCAGGAGCTCTAAACCATGGCCATCAGCACCCCCGTCGCCCCGACGACCGCCGGCGAGACCGCCGAGCGTCCCGACGTCATCGTCATCGACCACGTCCGCAAGCGCTTCACCGTCCGCAAGGACAACACCCTGCGCGAGCGCATCGTCACGCTCGGCCGCGCCGGGCGGAAGCACCGCCAGGACTTCTGGGCACTCGACGACGTCACGGTGTCGATCCAGGCCGGCTCGACCGTCGGGCTCATCGGCCAGAACGGCTCCGGCAAGTCGACCCTGCTCAAGGCGATCGGCGGCATCATCCAGCCGACCTCCGGCACGGTGTCCCGCCGCGGTCGCCTCGCCGCGCTGCTCGAGCTCGGCGCCGGGTTCCACCCCGACCTGTCCGGCCGCGAGAACGTCTACCTCAACGCGAGCCTGCTCGGCCTGAGCCGCAAGCAGACCGACGAGAAGTTCGACGACATCCTGGCGTTCTCGGGCATCGGGGACTTCATCGACACCCAGGTGAAGTTCTACTCATCGGGCATGTACGTGCGGCTCGCGTTCGCCGTCGCCGTGCACACCGACCCCGACGTCCTGCTCGTCGACGAGGTCCTGGCCGTCGGTGACGAGGCCT
The DNA here is from genome assembly GCF_003234735.1 of Curtobacterium sp. MCLR17_040. Lineage (NCBI taxonomy): Bacteria > Bacillati > Actinomycetota > Actinomycetes > Micrococcales > Microbacteriaceae > Curtobacterium > Curtobacterium sp. MCLR17_040. The sequence goes on from NZ_QKTE01000017.1 coordinate 2,318, forward strand.
TCCAGCGCAAGTGCCTCGACCGCATCCGCACCTTCCAGGAGGCCGGCAAGACGATCATCATCGTCACGCACTCCCTCAGCCAGGTGCAGGAGATGTGCGACCGCGTCGTCCTGCTCAACAAGGGCAAGGTGCTGCACGACGGTGACCCCGTCCAGGCCGTGAGCATGTTCCGCGAGGTGCTCGAGGAACGCCGTCAGGGCGAGCTCAGCACCGACGTCGCCGTCGGCCGGGGCAAGGTCATCGGCGCGAGCGTGCACGTCGACGGCAAGGAGCCCCGCGCGGACGTCATGCCCGGCGACGACCTCGTCGTGGACATGGAGTTCGAGCACCTGGACGGCATCGCCGACTGGGAGGCCGCGGTCCAGATCAACAACGCCGGTGGTCAGGTCGTCTACGGCACCACCACCGGCATCATGGGCCTCGAACTGCAGCCGCTGCACGGTCGCCGGAAGCTCCGCCTGCGGATCGCCGACACCGCGTTCGGCACCGGCAAGTACTTCATCAACGTGTCGATGATGGACTCGGCCGGACGCCACCTGCACGACATGCCGGAGTGCGACTCGTTCGAGGTCCCCGGGTTCGAGCACGCCGTGGGCACGGTCTACGCCGAACCCTCGATCGAGGAGCTCGACTGACCCCGGACGACGGCGACACCGGGAGCAGCGCCGACGGCATGCCCCGTGGTGACTCCGCGCCCCGGGCCGACGGCACGCTCCGCACCGCGGTCGTCGTCGTCAACTGGAACCGCGCCGACCTGACCACGGCGGCCGTCCGCGCCGTGCTCGACGAGGGCACGGCCGACGACGTCATCGTCGTCGACAACGGGTCGTCCGACGACTCCGTCGCGGTGCTCCGCGGTGCCCTGCCGGACGCCACCGTCATCGCACGCGACGACAACGGCGGCTTCGCGGCCGGTGCCAACACCGGCATCCGGCACACGGACGCCGACGTCGTCGTGCTCCTGAACAACGACGCCGTGCCCGCACCGGGCTTCGTCGCGGCGCTCCGCGACCACCTGGCGCACGCCGGGCCCGAGGTCGCCGCGGTGACGGGCCGCATCGTGCTCGCCGGACGCTGGACGGGCCTCCCGGCCGGGGTGGAGCCCGCCCCCGGCCAGCGCGTGCTGCGCGACCACGACGGCCGTCGCTGGACGCCGTCGGCGGACGGCGAGGTCCGGCTCAACTCGACCGGCGTCCGTGTCGACCGCGACGGCAACGGGATGGACCGCGACTGGTTCGCGCCCGTCGACCGGGTCGCCGACGTCGACGTCTTCGGGTTCTCCGGCGGCGCGTCCGCGCTCCGCCGAACGGCGCTGGACGACGTCGGCCTGCTCGACGAGTCCCTGTTCATGTACTACGAGGACACCGAGCTCGCCTGGCGGCTGCGCCGCCGCGGCTGGCGCGTCGAGCACGCGGCCGACGCGGTCGTCGAGCACGACCACTCGGCGTCGTCCGGCGTGCAGAGCGACCTGTTCGTCTTCCGGAACGCGCGCAACCGCATCGTCGTCGCGCTCTGGCACGCTCCGTGGCCGACCGTCGTGCGGGCGAGCGTCCGCACCCTGGTGCGCGGTCTGCGTGGGCTGGCCTCCGGTCGCACCCGCCGGGAGGCGCGGCTCGTCCTGACGGCGTTCGCGGACGTCGCGGGGACCCTGCCGGTCCACCTCGCGCGCCGGCTGCGCGAGACCCGGCGCGCGTCCGTCCCGCGCCGCAGCGTGGACCCGGGCGCATGAGTGCAGCGGGCTATCCTGGATACTCCCCCGTCGACGGCCCCGGCCCCGACGTCCCCGCCCGGAAGGAACCACGCGTGCCGCAGCTCACCGTCCTCGTCGACGGGACCGCGGTACCGCAGGCGCTCGGCGGCGTCGGACGCTACGTCGAGGGGGTCGTGTCGCACCTGACCGACCCGTCGCTCGACGTCCACCTGGTCGTCCGCCCCGTGCACGCTCCGCACTTCGCCGCCGTCGCGCCGCACGCGACCGTGCACACCGCGCCGGGCTGGACCGACTCGGTGCCGCTGCGGTTCCTGTGGGAGCAGACCGGGCTGCCGGCGCTCGGCCGTCGGATCGGGGCGCAGGTGCTGCACTCCCCGCACTACACGTTCCCGTTCGGCTGGCGCGGCGGGTCCGTCGTCACGCTGCACGACGCCACGTTCTTCTCCAACCCCGAGTGGCACTCGCGCCTGAAGCGCACCTTCTTCACCTGGTGGAGCCGCCGGTCCCTGCGCACCCGCCCCGTCGTCATCGTGCCGAGCGCCGCGACCGCGACCGAGGCCGCCCGGGTCGTGCGGGGCATCCGCGCCGACGTCCGGGTCGCACCGCTCGGCGTCGACCGCACGGTGTTCCACGAGCCCGACGTCGCCGCGGTCGAGGACGCCCGGATCGCCGCCACCCTGCCCGAGGGTGCCCCGTGGATCGCGTTCCTCGGCACCATCGAGCCGCGGAAGAACGTCACGGCGCTGCTCGATGCGTACGCCTCGGTGCGCGCCGCGCGTGCGGCTGCCGGGTCGGACGGTCACCCGGGCTCGGAGACCCCGTGGCTCGTGCTGTCCGGGGCCCGCGGCTGGGACGAGTCAGCCATCGCGCGGCTCGACGCCCTGCAGCCCACCGACCACGTCATCGAGGCCGGCTACCTGCCGCTCGAGGACCTCGCCGGGTTCCTCGGCGGTGCCGAGTTCGTCGTCTACCCGTCCCTCGGCGAGGGCTTCGGGCTGCCCGTGGTCGAGGCAATGGCCTCCGGCGCGTGCGTCCTGACCACCCGGCGGCTGTCGCTGCCCGAGGTCGGCGGTGACGCGGCCGTCTACAGCGAGCCCGACGCGACCGCGCTGGCGTCCGCGATGACGGCACTGCTGGACGATCCCGCGCTCGTGGCCTCGCACCGTGCGGCGGCGCTGACGCGGGCCTCCGCGTTCACCTGGGACGCCACCGCCGCCGTGCACGTCGAGGCCTACGAGTCCGTCGCCGGGGGTGCGCGGTGATCCGGGTCGCGGTGCTGACGGTCACCTACAACACCGGCGAGACCATCCGGCCGTTCCTGGCGAGCGTCGCCGGTGCCTCGAAGGACCCGGTCGCCGTCGTCATCGCGGACAACGGTTCGGCCGACATCGACGCACTCCGGGCGATCGGTGAGTCCTACGGCGCCGTCGTGGTGTCCTCCGGTGGCAACCGCGGCTACGGCGGTGGGATCGACGCGGCCCTGAGCGCCCTCGACGACGTGCTGCCGGACGTCCGCCCGGAGTTCCTGCTCGTGACGAACCCCGACGTCGTGCTCGGCGAGGGCTCGATCGACGAACTCGTGGCCGCCGCCGACCGGTTGCCGTCGGGTGGGTCGTTCGGCCCCCGGATCCTCGACGACCAGGGCGAGACCTACCCGTCCGCCCGGCAGCTCCCCTCGCTCCGGACCGGCCTCGGGCACGCGGCGTTCTCGCGGTTCTGGCCGGCGAACCCGTGGAGCCAGCGGTACTGGTCCACCACGAAGGTCGTCGAGCGCGAGGCCGGCTGGCTCTCCGGTGCGTGCTTCCTCATCCGGACGTCGCTCTTCCGCGAGCTCGACGGGTTCGACGAGTCGTACTTCATGTACTTCGAGGACGTCGACCTCGGGCAGCGCGTCGGTCGGTCGGGCCGAGCGAACGTGTACGTCCCCTCGGCGGTCGTCACCCACACCGGAGCCCACTCGACGTCGTCCAACCGGCGCCGCATGGAGATCGAGCACCACCGGAGCGCCTACCGGTTCCTGTCGCGGAAGTACCGGGCGTGGTGGCTCTGGCCCCTGCGCGTCGTGCTGCACGCGGGCCTGTCGCTCCGCGCCCGCTGGGTCACGCGCAAGTAGTTCCCGCTCGGTCGGGGTCGTTGCGCGCGGGGTCTGCCGTCGCGCCCCCGCGCGGGCATCGCGCCCCGACTCCTCGGGGCGCAACGACCGCAGCGGGGCGCGCACATCGGTCGCGGGTTCGGAGGCCCCGGTTCGATCGCGTTCCGCACAACCGAAGTGCACGCGAACCGCGGGATTGCGCGGCTCGAACACACTTTGGTTGTGCGCCGGCACGCGCACGCGTCCGCCGCGGCGGTTCCTCCGCGGTGCGCCCCCGCGCGGGCATCGCGCCCCGACTCCTCGGGGCGCAACGACCGCAGCGGGGCGCGCACATCGGTCGCGGGTTCGGAGGCCCCGGTTCGATCGCGTTCCGCACAACCGAAGTGCACGCGAACCGCGGGATTGCGCGGCTCGAACACACTTTGGTTGTGCGGAGCGTCGCGCGGCGGGGACGCGGGCAGCGGGTGGCGACGGCGTCGGCGGGTCAGGGGTGCAGGCGCGCGCGCGACGCGCGGGCCGCCACCAGCAGCACCGCGGCGCGGGCGTCGAAGGAGTGCTCGGCGGCGATGCGCTCGGCCACGGCGGCCCGCTCGGCAGCCGACGGCCACGCGTGCGCCCGTTCGAGCAGGTCGGCCAGCTCGTCACGAGAGCCCGCGACCGCGAGCGTCGGGACGTCCAGCACGTCGGACAGCCCGGCCACCGGGTCGGTCACGACGACTCCCCCGGACGCCAGCACGTCGAACACCCGGTTCGACACGAAGCCTCCGGCGGCCATGTCGGGCCAGTGGTCGTTGAGCACCACACGCGCCGAGGCGTAGGCCGCCGCGACCTCGGCCCGGGTCAGCGACGGTTCGCCGAGCGACTCCGCGGGGACGACCTCTCCCCAGCCCGGACCGTGCACGCGCAGATCGGCACCGAGCGCAACCGCGTCGGACACGATGGGCCGCGCGGCGCCGCGGGTCGAGCCGACGAACACCACGTGGTCGGCATCGGGGCTCGTCGCCGTGCGCGCGCCCGGGTGGAACACCGCCGGCTCGGTCCCCTGCAACAGGGTCCGGACCGGCACGCCCGCACGCGCAGCGGCCGCGGCTGCCCATACCGGCCCGGCCGCGAACGCCGCGTCGAACGACCGCAGTTCGGTGTCGGCGACGTCGTCGGGGTGGCTGATCACCCAGAGCAGGTTCACCGACGCCGGGTTCGGCGGCACCCGGTCGAGGCCCCGGATCACCAGGGTGACGTCGTCCGAGGCATCGTCGTCCCGCACGTGGGCGTCGCGTCGGTCGATCCGGACCCGCTGCCCGAGCCGCTCGAGTGCCCCGGCGAGCTCGGCGGCGAAGTGCACGTCGCCCCAGCCGTCACCCTCCGGCCCGGCGGGCGCAGCGATCTTGAGCGACCAGGTGAGGTGTTCGGCGTCGCCACCGGTCACGCGCGCGGCCGGCGACACCGGCCGGGCACCCCAGGGCGGCAGCGGCGGTCCGGCGACGACACCGGCGCCCTCGGACGCGCGGTCGCGCCAGGCGGTGAACGCGTCGACGGTCGCGGCGTCGACGGTGCGGCCGGCCTCGACCGAGCGGGTCGCCTCGCCGACGACGCGCACCGGTCCGCCGTGGGCATCGGCGACCGCGCGGCTCCAGGCCGTCAGGGTCATGCGTTCGTCCGGGAGGCACGGTGCCGGCACCAGCGCCGCCCCCGGCACCGAGAGCACCGGCTGGTCCGCCGCGAAGACCGTGTCGACGTCGGTCACCGTGTCGGCGCGGTCGTCCGACCACGGCAGGGCACCGGGACGCAGCAGCCGAGCGCCGGAGCGGAAGGTGCCGTCCGGCAACCGGACCCGGGCCTGCGCGACCGAGCCCGCGGCCGCCAGCGCGTGCAGTGCCGGCACGTCGACCGACACCGAGGTGTCGACCACCACGAGCGTCCGGCCCGCACCGGCTGTGACCCCGGCGTTGATCGCCGAGCCGAGGCCGTCGACGGGTTCCGGTCGGACCCACGGCAGGCGACGGCCGAACGGGTCGACCGGCGAGGCATCCGCGACGTAGCTCACGGCGCGGACGTCGACCCCGCGGCCGAAGGCATCACGGGCGACCGACACGAGCCGGGCGACCTCGGCGTGCCGGTCCGAACGGGTCGTGACGAGCACCGTCACGTCGTGGTCCAGCCGCGGCAGCGGGTCCGGGAACCCGGTCACGGGAACGACGGACGCCGCCGTCACGGACGCGGGACGGGCCTCCTGGCCGGAGTGGCCGGAGGCCGTCGCATCCGGACGGCGGCGTCGACCGGACCAACCGGGGGCGGGGGTCACGTGCGGAGCTAGACGCCGAGGAGTCGCTGCAGGTAGACGCCGTAGCCGCCCTTGACCAGCGGCGCGGCGAGCTCGGCGAGCTGCGCGTCGTCGATCCAGCCGTTCCGCCAGGCGATCTCCTCGATGCAGCCGATCTTGAAGCCCTGACGGTCCTCGATGACCTTCACGTACTCCGACGCCTGCATCATCGACTCGAACGTGCCGGTGTCGAGCCACGCGGTGCCGCGGTCGAGGACCTGGACGCCGAGCTCGCCGGCCTCGAGGTAGCGCTCGTTGACCGTGGAGATCTCGAGCTCGCCGCGGGCGCTCGGCTCGATCGTCTTGGCGATCTCGATGACCTTGTTGTCGTAGAAGTACAGGCCGGGGACGGCGTAGTTCGACTTCGGTTCGGCCGGCTTCTCCTCGATGGAGACGGCGGTGAAGTCGTCGTCGAACTCCACGACGCCGTACGCCTTCGGGTCGGCCACGTGGTACGCGAAGATCGTCGCGCCCTGGACGTCGGTGTTCTTCCGGAGGTTCGTGCCGAGGCCGGTGCCGTGGAAGATGTTGTCGCCGAGGACGAGGGCGACGCTGTCGTCGCCGATGAACTCCTCGCCGATGACGAAGGCCTGCGCCAGACCGTCCGGGGACGGCTGCACGGCGTACTCGATCTCCATGCCGAACGACGAGCCGTCGCCGAGCAGGGCCCGGAACTGGTCGTTGTACTCCGGCGTCGTGATGACCAACACCTGTCGGATGCCCGCCATCATCAGGGTCGACAGGGGGTAGTAGACCATCGGCTTGTCGTAGATCGGCATGAGCTGCTTGCTGATGCCCTTGGTGATCGGCCAGAGGCGCGTGCCGGAACCGCCGGCGAGGATGATGCCCTTCATCGGTGTCCCGTCCCTTACTTCTTCGTCCGGAGCGACTCGGTGTACGCGACGCACTCCTCGTACGTCGGCAGCAGGCCCTGTGCCGCGGCTTCCTCGAGGGTGGGGGCGCTGGTGTCCTTCTCGGACAGCACGAGCTCGCCGAGGCCCTCGGGCAGGTCGAGCCCGACCGTCGGGTCGAGGATCGTGATCCCCTTCTCGCGCTCGGGGTCGTAGTGCGCGCTGACCAGGTAGTTCACGGTCGACTGGTCCTCGAGCGCGACGATCGCGTGGCCGAGCCCCTCGGACAGGTAGACGGCCTTGCGGTCGACGTCGTCGATCCGGACGGAGTCCCACTGGCCGAACGTCGGGGACCCGACGCGGATGTCGACGATGTAGTCGATGAACGCCCCGCGCACGGCGGTGACGTACTTGGCCTGGCTCGGTGCCACGAGGGCGTAGTGGATCCCGCGGGCGACACCGGCCGCGGAGATCGACATGTTCACCTGGCGGAGGTCGAGCGGGTGACCGACGGTCTCCTCGAGCACGTCGGCGCGGTACGCCTCGAGGAATGCTCCTCGTGCGTCGCCGTGCTGGACGGGCGTGAACTCCCACGCGCCAGGGATCTTCAGTTCGCGGATCTGCACCGGGGAAGCCTAGCAAGCCGTGAGTTCGCATAGGCTGTCCTGGTTCTGTGCCCCGCGCCCCGCGCGCTGCGACTCCCGAAACGAGACCAAGCGAGCCCGTGAAGCTATTCGTCCAGATCCCCTGCCTCAACGAGGAGAACACCCTCGCCAGCGTCATCGACTCCATCCCGCGGGAGATCGACGGCATCGACGAGATCGAGATCCTGGTGATCAACGACGGCAGCACCGACCGCACCGTCGAGGTCGCCAAGGAGCACGGCGTCAAGCACTTCGTCCACCACACCACGAACATGGGTCTCGCCCGTTCGTTCCGTGACGGCGTCGACTACGCGCTGCTGCACGGTGCGGACATCGTCGTGAACACCGACGGGGACAACCAGTACCCGCAGGCACAGATCGCCGAGCTCGTGCAGCCGATCCTCCGGAAGGAAGCCGAGATCGTCATCGGCGACCGGCAGACGCGCACCATCGAGCACTTCTCCGGCTTCAAGAAGATCATGCAGCGCTTCGGCTCGTGGGTCGCCAGCCGCGCTGCCGGGCTCGACCTGCCCGACGCGGCCAGCGGGTTCCGCGCGTACTCGAAGTACTCGCTCATCCGCCTGAACATCGTGACGCGCTTCAGCTACTGCATGGAGACCATCGTGCAGGCCGGCTACAAGCGCCTGGCGATCGCGTCGGTGCCGATCACGACGAACCCGAAGACCCGCGAGTCGCGGCTCTTCAACAACATCTTCCAGCACATGTTCGAGTCCGGCTCGGCGATCGCCCGCGTCTACCTGATGTACCGGCCGATGGCCCTGTTCCTCTGGGTCGCCGCGGTGCTCGGTGCGCTCGGGCTCTGGCCGCTCATCCGCTACCTGGTGCTCCTGGCGATGCAGACCGGCGGCAACCACCTGCAGTCGATCATCCTCGGTGTCGTCCTGCTCATCACGGCGCTCCTCTCCATAGTCATCGGCGTCGTGGCCGACCTCACCCGCCTCAACCGCACGCTGGCCGAGGAGCAGCTCGACCTGCAGAAACTGCAGCGGTATGGCGACTGACACGGCCCCGGCCGTGTCGCGCTCCGACGTCCGACCCGCGGTCGGGCGGCGCGAGCGCATCCTCGTGATCGCGTTGACGGTGGCCTTCGCCGCCGTCCTCGCGGTCTGGGCCGTCGTCACCACGACGTACAAGGCCCCGGACGAGCCGACCCACGTCGACGCCGTGCTGCACCTGGCGATCGGTGACGGCTGGCCGGCGCCCGGCGCGATGCACTACCTCAACGCGGTGCACGACACCCAGATCAGCAACATGCGGCAGTCGACCGACGTGAACCAGACGTGGGGCGAGCTGCTCCGCGAGTTCCCGGGCGTGCACCCGACGAGCATCGACCAGATGTCGCAGCATCCCGCCACGTACTACGCCCTGGCCGCCGGGGTCCTGCAGCTGGTGCACTTCGAGGACCTGCGCTGGGACCTCGCCGTCATGGTGCTGCGACTGTTCGACGCCCTGCTCGTCCTGCCTCTGCCGTTCCTGGCGTGGGCCACCGTGCGTCGGCTGACGCGGTCGCCACGGGCCGCACTGGTCGGCGGTGCCGCGGTCTTCGCCCTGCCCGAGGTCGCCTCGATCGGCACCTCGGTCACGAACGACGCGCTCATGCTGCCGCTGGCCGGGGCGCTCGTGTACTTCGTGGTGCGACTGCTCACCGGCGACCTGCGGGTGCGCACGACCATCTGGATCGGGCTGCTGCTCGGCGCGATGCTGCTCGTCAAGGGCACCGCGCTGCCCGCGATCCCGTTCGTGGGCATCGCCGTGATGGCCGCTGGCTGCACCCGGGCGACCGTCTGGCGGAACGCGCTCCGGACGCTGTGGACCCTGGGGCTCGCCGCCGTCGTCGGTGGCTGGTGGTGGCTGCGCAACATCCTCGTGTACCGCGACATCCAGCCGGACGGCATGGCCGGCGCACGTCCGCCGATGCCGTTCCCGGCCGGCACCGCCGCCAGCCCCGAGGTGTTCCTCCGCGACTACTGGAACGGCGTCACGCGCACCTTCTGGGGCAGCGTCGGCGGTCTCACCCAGTTCCAGCTCGCCCAGGTCCTGATCGACGGGCTGACCATCGCGTCGATCGTCGGCATTGTCGTCTGGGGGTTCCGCCGCGGCCCGTCGCTCCGCCCGGCGATCGTGCTGGCGTCGTTCCCCGTCATCCTCATCGCCCTGCACCTGCAGAGCGGGTGGGGCGGGTACGTCCGGAGCACCATCGTCGCGGGCACCCAGGGGCGCTACTACTACCCCACGCTCATCGCCCTCATCGCCCTCAGCGCCCTCGCCTGGCGCCGGGTCACCGTGACGGCAGCCGGCACCACCCGGCTCGCCGTCGGGATGTCGATCGCGGCGATGGCCATCGCGCTGTACGGCGTCGTCTACGCGCTGCGGGCCTTCGGGCGCGACGCCGCCTTCTGGGTCGACGAGTTCGCGGTCGGCCGGTTCGACCGCTACGGCATGGTGCCCGCCGGCACGAACTTCACCCTCGTCGCCGTCGCCGCGGTCGCACTGACCGTCACCGCCGTGCTGCTCGTCCGGTTCATGCGCCGTCCGGAGGTGCTCGCGTGAGCGCCCCGCGACCGCTCGTCGGCCGGCACGAGTGGGTCCTGCTCGGCACCGTGACGCTGGCCTGGCTCGCCTTCCTGCTGACCTTCGCCCTCGTCACCCCGGCCTTCGGGGCACCCGACGAGCCCGCACACGTCGACGCCGCGTTCCGCCTCGCGCTCGGACTCGGCTGGCCGCACGGCGGCGAGATGCACTACCTCGCCGCCGTGCGCCAGATCGTCGAGCACCCGGTCCCAGCCGTCGACCGCCCCACGGTCGACGCGCTGCTGGCGGCGGTGCCCGGGGACTCCCCGGCGATCGACCCGATGTCCCAGAACCCGCCGACGTACTGGTTGGTGGCCGCCGGGATCCTGCGCGTCATCCGGTTCGGCTCGCACGACTGGGCGACCTCGGTGCTCGTGCTCCGCGTGTTCGACGTGCTGCTCGTCACCGCGCTGCCGGTCCTGGTCTGGGCGACGGTCCGTCGGGTGACCCGCTCGCCCCGCACGGCACTCGTCGCCCCGGTCCTGCTCTTCGCCGTCCCGCAGCTGGCGCAGGTCACCTCCGGCGTCACGGTGTGGGCACCGGTCGTCCTGCTCGGCGCCGTGCTCGTCTGGCTGAGCGCACGCGTGCTGACCGGCGACCGTTCGTGGTGGACCACCGCCGGGCTCGCCGTCGCCGTCACCGGACTGGCGGCCCTGAACGCGCTGGGGCTCCTGGCGATCCCGTTCGTCGTCCTCGTGTCCGCCCTGGCACCGGGCCGGACGTGGGGTCGTCGTGCTCTGCACGCCGGCGTGGTCGTCCTCGCTGCCGTCGCCGTGTCCGGCTGGTGGTGGGTGCGGACGCTGCTCGTGAGCGGGACGCTCCTGCCCGACGCCCTGCGCGCCGTCACGACCGTGCAGCCGTACCCGGCGGGCGGTGCGAACCCCGGGGCGTTCGCCGGGCGCCAGTGGGACGGCCTGACCGCCTCGTTCTTCGGCGCACTCGGTGCGAACCAGTGGCCGTTGCCGGCGATGGTCATCGACACGCTCGCGGTCGTCGGACTGGCCGTCATCGGGTGGTCGTACGCCCGCCGGGCTCCGGGCCGCCGGGTGACCACGATCCTGCTCGTCTGGCCGACGGTCGTCCTCGTCGCCACCCTCGCCTACAACTGGCGGAACTACCTCGGCACGCACCAGGGCAACGGGCTGCAGGGCCGGTTCCTGTTCGTCGCGGTCGTCGCGCTCGTGCTCGCACAGGCCGTCGCGTGGCACGCCCTCGTCGTCCGTCCGGAGCTCCGCCGACGCCTGGCCCGGCTGGCGGTCGTCGGTTCGCTCGCGATCGGCACGTACGGCATCGGCCTGACCTACCGCGGCGGGTGGGAGAACACGCAGTTCCGCATCACGCCCGGCGGGATCTCCGCGATGGCCGGCGGCGCGGTCGCCGGGCCGTTCGCGATCCTGCTGGTCGCCATCGTGTTCACGGCCGCCGCCGTCGCGACCGTCGTCCTGGTGTGGCGCACCGTCGCCGAGCCGGGAGCACCCGCCACCGCCGCCGAGCCCGCCGATGCCGCCGACCCCGCCCACCCCACCAGCGGCCCGCTAGAATCGCCGCCGACCCACGAACCGACCGTCAGGAAAGAGAACTCGTGAAGATCCTCGTCACCGGAGGAGCCGGCTTCATCGGCTCGAACTTCGTCCGCCGCACGCTGGAGGACGCGTACCCCGGCCTCGAGGGCGCCGAGGTCGTCGTCTACGACGCACTGACCTACTCCGGCAACGAAGCGAACCTCGCCCCGGTCGCCGACTCCCCCCGCTACACCTTCGTGCACGGCGACATCCGCGACGCCGCGAAGCTCGACGAGGTCGTCCCGACCGTCGACGCCATCGTGCACTTCGCCGCCGAGTCCCACGTCGACCGCTCGGTCCGTGACTCCGGCATCTTCGTCGAGACCAACGTCGTGGGCACCCAGCGCCTGCTCGACGCCGCGCTCCGCCACGGCACCGAGCGCTTCGTGCACGTCTCCACCGACGAGGTCTACGGCTCCATCAGCGAGGGCTCGTGGGACGAGGAGCGCCCGCTCGAGCCGAACTCGCCGTACTCGGCGTCGAAGGCCGGCAGCGACCTGCTCGCTCGCAGCTACCACCGCACGCACGGGCTGAACCTCTCGATCACGCGCTGCTCGAACAACTACGGGCCGTACCACTTCCCCGAGAAGGTCATCCCGCTCTTCGTCACCAACCTCATCGACGACGTGCACGTGCCGCTGTACGGCGAGGGCAACAACATCCGCGACTGGCTGCACGTCGACGACCACACCCGTGGCATCGCGATGGTCCTGACCCGTGGCCGCGCCGGCGAGATCTACAACATCGGCGGCGGCACCGAGCTGACCAACAAGGAGCTCACGCAGCTGCTGCTCGACGCGACCGGCAAGGACTGGTCGTACGTCGACCGCGTCGCCGACCGTCTCGGCCACGACCTGCGCTACTCGGTCGACATCTCGAAGATCCAGGCCGAGCTCGGCTACGAGCCGCTCGTGCCGTTCGAGCAGGGCCTGGCCGACGTCGTGCAGTGGTACCGCGACAACCGCGCCTGGTGGGAGCCGCTCAAGCAGCGCGCGGCCCTGAGCTGAACCGGCACACCGTGACCAGGTACCTCATCACCGGCGCCGCCGGCATGCTCGGCCAGGACCTCCAGGCCGCACTCGCCGGCCGCGACGTCACCGCGCTGTCGCGGGCGGACCTCGACATCACCGACCCGGCCGCGGTGGACGCCGCCGTCGCCGGGCACGACGTCGTGATCAACTCGGCCGCCTACACGAAGGTCGACGACGCGGAAGACCACGAGGACGACGCCCACGCGGTCAACGCGACGGGGCCGAAGCTCCTGGCCGAGGCCGCGGTCCGCCACGGCGCGAAGCTCGTCACCGTGTCGACCGACTACGTCTTCGACGGCAACGGCACCGCGCCCTACGCCGAGGACGCCCCGACCGACCCGATCAACGCCTACGGCCGCACGAAGGCCGCCGGCGAGGCGTTCGTGCGCGCGATCGCCCCGGACACCTCGTACGTCGTCCGCACCGCGTGGATCTACGGCGCGCACGGGCCGAACTTCGCCGCGACGATGCTCCGGCTCGCAGGGTCGCACGACACCGTCAGCGTCGTCACCGACCAGGTCGGCCAGCCGACGTGGACGGGCGACCTCGCCGCGCGGATCGTCGAGCTCGTCGACGGAGACGCCCCCGCGGGCATCTACCACGGGACGAACGCTGGCCAGGGTTCCTGGTTCGACTTCACGCAGGCCATCTACCGCGAACTCGGGCTCGACCCGGAGCGCGTGCTGCCCACCGACAGCGCCGCCTTCGTCCGGCCGGCGCCGCGCCCGGCGTACAGCGTGCTCGGCCACGACGGCTGGTCGCGCGCCGGACTCGCGCCGATGCGCGACTGGCGCGACGCGTTGCACGCTGCGGTCGCGGCGGGTGCGCTGACCGCGTAGGCACGGCTCTCGACCGGGAGGCGCGGGTCGGGTTCCGCACACCGCGGACCCGACCCGCGCCTCCTGTCCGACCACCGACCGCGCCCAGGGGGCGCCGGGACCACCCTGGTAGTGTCGGGCAGCCGAGCGCGGGGCCGACCCTCGGCCCCCTGACCACGGGTCCACGAACCACGACGAGGAGCACAGCACCATGACCACCCTCCACGTCATCGTCGACCAGATCGTCGCGCCCGTGCCGGGCGGCATCGGGCGCTACGCCGAGGAGCTCGCGCGACACCTCGTCGAGCACGCGCCGAGCGGTTGCGAGGTCGCGGGTGTGGTCTCCGCCGTCGGGTCCGACGAGATGGCGCACCTGCGGACGCTCCTGCCCGGACTGTCCGACCTGCAGCGACTGCCGCTGCCACGTCGTGAGCTGTCGCTCGCCTGGCAGGGCGGGTTCGTGGGCGGCATCGCGAAGGGCATGGTGCACGCGCCGAGCGTGCTCGCACCACTGGTCAAGCACGACCGTTTCCAGGACCCGGGCCGGCAGACCGTGGTGACCGTGCACGACGTGGTGCCGTGGACCAACCCCGAGACCCTCACGCCGCGCGGCGTCCACTTCCACAAGGCGATGGTGAAGCGGGCGTGGAAGCACGCCGACGCCGTCGTGGTGCCGACCCACGCCGTGGCGGGGGCGCTGAACGAGATCCACCGGTTCGACGACCGGCTCCGCGTGATCGGCGGTGCCCCGAGCGGACGCCTCCGCCTGCCCGTCGACGCCGACCTGCGCGCCGAGCGCCTCGGCCTGCCGGACCGCTACGTGCTCGCGGTCGGCACGCTCGAGCCGCGCAAGGCCCTCGCGTCCCTGATCGAGGCGATGGCCCACCCGGACGCCCCCACCGACGTGCCCCTCGTCATCTCCGGTCCGGACGGCTGGGGCGACGTCGACGTGTACGGCACCGCGGAGCGCGCGGGACTGTCGCGCGACCGGGTGAAGGTCCTCGGCCGCATCGACGACGCGGACCTCGCGGTGGTCTACGACCGTGCGACGGTGTTCGTGTTCCCCAGCCTCGCCGAGGGCTTCGGCCTGCCCGTGATCGAGGCGATGAGCTTCGGCACCCCGGTGATCCACTCCGACGACCCCGCCGTGGCAGAGGTCGCGTCGGACGCCGGCGTCACCGTCGCCCGGTCACCGCGGGAGTCCTACCCCGCACGGCTCGCACAGGCCGTCTACCAGGTCGTGAACGACCCGCAGCTGTCCAGCCGGCTGGCCGTGGCGGGGCCGGACCGCGCACGCATGTACGACTGGTCCGACTCCGCCGCGGAGACCTGGCAGCTGCACGCCGACCTCTGACGGTCGGACCGCGTCAGCCCTTGTACGTGTAGGTGCTGACCCAGTCGATGTACAGGTGCCCCGCGTCGCCCCAGTCGCCCACCTGGAACATGTAGCGGTGCGCGGTCTTCGGCACGTGGGTGGTGACCGTCTTGATCACCTTGCCGTCGAGGCGGTACCGCACGGACTTCCCGGGCACCCACTCGATCGAGTACGTGTGCCACGAACGCCACGAGACGCCGGTGCTCATGCTCGTCGCGTTGGCCTCCTGGCCCGCGATCATCGAGTGGTGGTGCAGCATCGGCTGCTGGTCGAAGTTGGCCTCGGGGTAGTCGATCTCCCCGTCGGCCCAGCGGTCGGACGACGGCCAGAGCATGAAGGCCGCGCCGTTGCCGGCACCGCCCGTGGCCTTGGCGCGGACGATGAACTTGCCGCCCTTGTGGCCCCAGGCTCCCGTCGGCGTGCCGAAGGTACCGGCGGCGCCGTGCTTGCCGTCGAGCTTGACGTCCATGTACCCGTTGTGCGAGCTGATCTGCGAGCCCGAGTAGTACATGCCGCCGGTCCCGTCCGGGTACGGCTGCCACGAGTTGGCGTACTTCTTGGCGAAGGCGCCCTTCGCACTGGCCGCGGTGCTGAACTGCTCGCGGAAGGTCTGCTTGAAGTTCCCGACGTCGCCGAGCGGTGCCGAGCTGGCGGTCGCTGCGGTCCCCTGACCGAGCGGTCCGGCGACGAGTGCTGCTCCGAGGAGCACGACGGCGAGTGCGGCCCTCCTGGTGGTGCGCTTCTGCATGAGGTCGGTCACTCCCTGACGTGACTGTTCGCACCCGTTCCCGTGGGTGCCGGGCCATCGGATCTCGACTGCCCGGCGTTCACGGTAGTTGCTGTCCACAATCTGCGCCTGGGGGTTGACACTTCAGCGCACCCCCAGTACACGGGGCTTGCGCGAGGATCAGCCGTCGGGCAAGAAGCCCTGGTCAGTGCGCGTGGCGTGGCGTCGGCATCGATCGGATCAGCCGCGCGCCGACGTCGGGTGGCGGGGTCAGGGCCGTGCGCGACGGCGTCGAGCGACCACGGCGACCACGACGGCGGCCACCACGGCGACGACGGCCACGACCCCTGCGACCTCGGCGACGTGGAGCGCCGCGAACCACGAGTCGAACTGCGACTTCGTCGCCACGACGTCCGGGCCCGCGCCACGGAACCACCCCGCCACGGGGTTCATCGGACCGGCCGCGCCCGCAGCGACCACGCAGACCACCGCGGCGACCACGGCGACCGCGGAGAGGACGAGGACGGGGACGGCGCGGCGCATCCCGCTACCGTAGCGCGGCTCGGACCCCGCAGCGCCGGCCTCAGAGCGAGTCGCGGAGGCGCGCCGCCTTCTCCTCGACCAGTCGCTCGAGCCCGTCGGCGTACTCGGCCAGGCGAGCGGCGACGGCCGGCTCCGAGGAACCGATGATGCGCGCGGCCAGCAGACCGGCGTTGGCGGCACCGTTGATCGCCATCGTCGCGACCGGGATCCCCGCCGGCATCTGCACGATGGAGAGCAGCGAGTCGAGGCCGTCGAGACGCGCGAGCTGCACCGGGACACCGATCACCGGGAGCGTCGTCATCGAGGCCACCATGCCCGGCAGGTGTGCCGCGCCACCGGCCCCGGCGATGACGACGCGGATGCCACGGTCGGCGGCACCGCGGGCGAAACGGGTCATCTTGTCCGGCGTGCGGTGCGCCGACACGACGTCCGCCTCGAACGGGATGCCGAGTTCGGTGAGGATGTCCGCCGCGGCCCGCATGGTCGGCCAGTCGGAGTCCGACCCCATGATGATCGAGACGAGCGGCTGTGCGGGTGCGGCGGTGTCGGTCACGCGACGAGCCTAGCCGAGCAGCACGCGTCGCCAGGTGTCGCCGTCACGGCCGATCGTGCGGTCCTCGGCGACCCAGCGGGCCGCCCCCTCGTCCGCCCGGCCACGGTCGACGGCGGTCCGGACGGCGTCCCGCCACGCCTGGACGTCGTCCGGCACGGCCACGGCCCCGTGGGCCCGTGCGACGGCGTAGGACGGACGGTCGGACACCACGGCGGGCAGCCCGAGCGCGGTGTACTCGAGGAACTTCAGGTCGCTCTTCGCGCGGTTGAACTCCTCGTCACGGAGCGGTGCGACGCCCGCCCGCCAGCGCTCCCGGTGCGCCACGAGCCATCGGGAGAACGCCGGGTAGTGCCCGTCGGGCACCTCGACCCGGCGGAACCAGTCGGCACCGCCCTCGTCGGTCACCCCGATGACCTCGAGCCGGATCGGGGTGCCGTCGGCGGTGGTGAGGTCGGCGAAGACGTCACGCAGGAGCTCGAGGTCGGCGGCGTGGGTGAGCGTGCCCATGTACAGCACCCGGTGCTCCCCCGCGGGCCGCTCGTCGTCGTCCGCGGTGGGGCCGGCAGTCCAGATCGTCGGGTCGAGGGCGTTCGGCACGACGACGACGTCCCGCGCCACCGGACGGACCACGTCGGCGAGTTCGGGCGTGCTCACGACGACGGTGTCGGCACCGCGCACCAGGGCGTCGATCGAGGCGAGCCGGTCGGGGTCGTACTCGGCGCGGGCCAAGCGGGCGCGTCCGGACTCGGTGAAGAAGTCGTCGTCGACCTCGGCCACGACGCGGATGCCCCGGGAGGCGGCTGCTGCCAGGAAGGGCTGCACGTCGGCACGGGGAAGGATGTCCCGCTGCACCAGGAGTGCGGCGTAGGGCGCCTGGTCGGAGCCGTCGACGAACGCCGCCGGGTCCACCTGGCGTACCTCGGCGGTGGCGCTCGCAGCCAGGTGCTCGGTGCGGCGGACGACACGGACATGTGCCGAGGCCGGGTGGGCGCCGCCACCGCCCGCGACGACGTACCCGAGGACGGGCAGGGGCGCCGGCTGTGGCGGGGCACCTGCGACGGCGCGGCGCAGGCGTCCGGCGGCCCGGCGGACGAGATCACGCGGCATGCGCCCATCCTCTCGCACCTGGCACCTCGCACCGCACGGCGAACGCCGCACGGCGGACGCCGCACGGCGGACGCCGCCTCAGCGCACCGTCACCGTCCGGCACGGCGACGCCCTGCGGTCCGCGCCGCTCCCGGTGTTGTGGACGATCGCGCAGACGGTGTGCTTGCCGGCCGCAGCCCGGACGGTGCCCGCGAAGCCGTGCGACCCACCGGAGCCCCAGGTCGCGTCCACGTCGGCGCGCTTCCGACCGGCGTCCAGCGACGTCACCCGCTTGCCGTCGACGGTGATCGCCACCCGGCTCGCCGAGGCCACCGCGTCGCCGTCGAACGCCCAGCCGCGCACCGCGATGCCACGGGTCACGGCCTTCGCGGACTCCAGTTCGGCGTACGGGTCGTGCCGGTAGGCGCGGACGGTCGAGCAACCGAGCGGCGTGTCCGACCCCGCGCCGATGTTCACCGCGGTGACGCAGACGCGGCGAGCGCCTGCCGCGGTGGGCACCACGACGTCGAAGCCGTGGGTCGCGCCGACCCCGGAGCGTGCGTCGACGTCCGGCCGGTCGAGCCCGGCGGTGGTGACGCCTGCGGGGACACCGTCGACGGTGGCGCGGACCCGCACGGGCTGCGTGGGGTCGTCCTCGTCGTAGGCCCACCCGGACACGCGGACGCCGCCGCCGGTGCCGGCGACGGCCTCGAGCGTGCCACGGGGGGTCAGGTCGGCGGCGGGCACACCCAGGCGTGCGTTCGCGACGAGGGCCTGTGCGTAGGTCGAGAACCACTTGCCGGCGGCCGGCGCCCCGTTGCAGGTGCCGTCGCTCGCGCCGGGGGTCTTGACCCACAGCAGGGCGTCGAGCGCCGTGCCGTCGGACACCACCCGGGGCGAGGTGCCGAGCCCGGCCCCCGGTCCGTTGCACCAGGTGCCGCGCCAGCCCTGCCCGTTACGTGAGGTGTCGATCACGTAGTGCGAGCCCCCGGTGGCGACGGACACCTTCTGTGCGTACGCCTGCTCCTGCGCGGTCGGGTAGTAGTTCGCGACGTTGGTGAAGAACCCGCGGGCCTGCTGGACGCCCGCGCTGTTCAGCCGCGACGCCATCAGCGCGGGCTGCACCCAGTTCGAGTTGCCGGCGTCCAGGTAGGCGGGGACCCCGGCGGCGGTCAGCCCGGCGACGGTGCGGGAGAGGATCCGGTAGCGCTGCTCGTCGAGCGCGGTGCTGCACTTGGCGTTGCTGAGCATCGCGAGCGAGTCCGGTTCGACGATGACGGCTGCGCGGTGTCCCGCCAGCGCCGCGGTGACCTGGTCGACCCAGGCGTCGTAGGACCCCTCGTCGAAGCCGCCGGCGGAGTACCCGCCGCAGTCACGGTCGGGGATCGCGTAGAGCACGAACACAGGGGTGGTGCCGGACTGTTCGGCACCGGTGAGGGCGGTGCTGATGGTCTTGGTCAGCTGCGTCCCCTGGCTCCAGTCGCCGAGCCAGGTCGCGACGGGGTACCCGGCGATGGTCTTCGCCGCCGCGGCCCCGGCCGGGTCGGTGGCGGCCAGGGCGGCCTGCGCCTTCGCGGCCTCGCTCGTCGGCGACCGGTACGGCCCGGCGCCGTAGAGCGACGCGGACGTGGCCGAGCGGATGGTCGAGGCCGAGGTCGCTGCGGACGCGGTCGCGGTCGGCAGCAGGCCGGCGACGGCTGCGACGAGGGCGATGGCTGCACCGCAGACGGCGGCACGACGCGGACGGCGGCGCATGGGACTCCCTGGACGGTGGGCGCGGACTGTACCAGGGGAACACGCGCTCCCGGCTCCCGCCAGCCTCCCGAGCGGGTGCCACCCGAGGGGGTGTCCGCAGAGCGGCCGACAAGTGTGTCCCGCACCTGTGACGGACGGGAGGCCCGTGGCGGCGTCGCCACGGGCCTCCCGTCCGTCATCCGGTCACGTCGAGGACGCCACCCGGTGTCGCGGACACCGGCTCAGTCGTCGAAGTGCGCCGCGGCCGCGCGGGCGCGGTAGACGACGTCGTCGACGTCGTCGCCGAGCACCGTGACGTGCCCGATCTTCCGGCCGGGCCGGGGCGCCTTGCCGTAGAAGTGGTACTTCGCCTCGGGGAAGGCGTCGAGCGCTGCGGGGTACCGGGCGGCGAGGTCGCCGTCCGCGGGCCCGCCGAGCACGTTGACCATGACGGACGCGGGGGCGAACGAGCCGGTGGCCCCGAGCGGCAGGTCGAGGACAGCGCGCAGGTGCTGTTCGAACTGGCTCGTGGTGGCGCCGTCGATGGTCCAGTGCCCGGTGTTGTGCGGACGCATCGCGAGTTCGTTGATGAGGATGCGCTCGTCGTCGGTCTGGAACAGCTCGACCGCCAGCACGCCGGTCACACCGAGTTCCTCCGCGATGCGGACGGCGATCGACTCGGTCAGGTCGGCGATCCGGCCGGCGCTGTCCGGCGCCGGTGCGATGACCTCGGCGCAGACCCCGTCGCGCTGCACGGTCTCGACGAGCGGCCAGGCGACGACCTGCCCGGAGGGACGGCGTGCCACGGACTGCGCGAGCTCGCGGGTGAAGGGGACGAGCTCCTCGACCAGGAGGGCCTGGTCGCCGCCGGCCTCGGCCACGGCGATGAACCAGTCGTCGACGTCGGACGCGTCGGAGACGACCCGGACGCCCTTGCCGTCGTACCCGCCCCGCGGCGTCTTGACGACGGCACGGCCACCGTGGTCCGCCAGGAACGCTCGGAGGTCGTCGGGTCCCTGCACGGCGGCCCAGTCGGGCACCGGCAGTCCGAGTTCGCTCAGCCGGCGACGCATGGTGATCTTGTCCTGGGCGACGGCCAGCGCGTCCGGTCCGGGGTGGACCGACACGCCCGCGTCGACCAGGCTGCGCAGGACGTCCTGCGGCACGTGCTCGTGGTCGAAGGTCACGACGTCGACCTGTCGGGCGAACTCGAGCACCGTGGCGGCGTCGTGGTAGTCGCCCTCGGCGGTGGCGGCGATCGCGGCGGACATGCCCGGCCCCTCGGCGAGCACCCGGATGTCGATCCCCAGTTCGACCGCGGCCGGCACCATCATCCGTGCCAGCTGTCCCCCACCGATGACCCCGACGCGCAACGCCATGCTGTGTGATCCTTCCGGCGCTCCCACCGTGCGGTGGGAACGCGTTGTCTACAATCGCTGTTCGGGTCGGGCTCTGCACGACCGGTCACAACTCTACGGATCCTGGAGGGCTCGTGCGGCGCCTCATCGCCCAGCTGGCACGCTTCGGCGTCGTCGGTGCCGTCGGCTTCGTCGTGGACACCACGGTGTTCAACGTGCTGCGCATCACCGTCCTGAACCCCGAGGACGTCCACTCGGGGCCGTTCTGGGCGAAGGTCATCTCCACCGTCGTGGCGATCTTCGTGAACTGGATGGGCAACCGGTACTGGACGTTCCGCGAGCAGCGTCGCGCCGTGGCCACCCGCGAGGGCATCGAGTTCGTCGTCGTGTCGCTCGGCGGCATGGTCATCGCGCTCGCCTGCCTCGGGGTGTCGCACTACGCGATGGGGCTCACCTCGGTGCTCGCCGACAACGTCGCGAACATCATCGGGCTCGTGCTCGGCACGGTCTTCCGCTTCTGGCTCTACAAGGTCTGGGTCTACCACCCCGAGCGCACGGCCACGCAGCCGGCCGCCGCGGACGAGTCGGTGTCCGACGGCCCGCGGGTCCCCCACGACGTCTGACCTAGGATCGGTGGGGTGACGGCCGAGACGACCACCACCCCCGCCCCACCCCGCACCGCGCGCTGGGAACGTGTCGCGATCGCAGTGATCACGGCGACCTTCGGGCTCTGGCTGGTGGCATGGGCGTTACTCGTCCCGGTGTTCGAGGCCCCCGACGAGACCGCGCACATCGACGCCGCCGTGCACGTCGCCCTCGGGGACGCCTGGGCGGCCCCCGGCGAGCTGCACGTCACCAACGCCGTGCAGGCCGCCAAGGTCGAACAGGCGACGAAGCCGTCCGACGAGTGGTCGACGGTGAGCGAGCTGCTGCAGAACGCACCAGGACCCTCGGCGACGGTCAACCAGATGACCCAGCACCCGCCCACCGCGTACCTGGCCGGAGCCGCCGTGCTCCGGGCCGTCGACTTCGGCGAGCTCCGCTGGGACCACGCGTTCGTCGCTCTCCGGCTGGCCGACGTGCTGGCCGTCACCGCGCTCCCGCTGCTCGCCTGGGCGTCGGTCCGCCGGGTGACCCGCAGCCCCCGTGCCGCGCTGATCGGGGCCCTCGCCGTGTTCGCGACGCCCGAGCTCGCGTCCATCGGCTCGTCGTTCTCGAACGACGCCCCGGTGCTGCTGGTCGCCGGGATCGTCGTCTGGCTCGCCACCCGTCTGCTCACCGGCGACACCCGCTGGCGCACCACGATCGCACTGGCGGTGGTCCTCGGGGCCCTGGTATGGATCAAGGGCACCGGGTTGCCGGCGGTGCCGTTCGTCGCGGTGGTGGTGCTGTTCGCCGGCGCCGGGGTGCTGTCCCTGCGGCAACGGATCGTCCGCACGGTCGTCACGATGGCGGTCTCCGGAGGCATCGGTGCCTGGTGGTGGCTGCACAACCTCGTGTCGTACGGCCGGATCCAGCCGAACGGCTACACGGCCATGCGGCCCCCGAAGGACTTCCCGCCGGGCGAGAGCCCGACGCTCGGACACTTCCTCGACGTCAGCTGGGGCACCCTGTCGCGCACGTTCTGGGGCAGCTTCGGCGGTCGCGCCCAGGTGACCATCGGCGACCTGCTCACCGCCGTCCTGACCCTGGTCGCCCTCGTGGTGCTCGTCGGCTGGGCGTTCCGCCGCGGCCCGGACCTGCGGGTGGCCCTGTGCCTCGCGGTGTTCCCGGCGCTGCTGATCGGCATCCAGAACCGCACGAGCGCGCACTCGTACCTCACCACCACCGAGGTCGCCGCCACCCAGGGCCGGTACTACTTCCCCGCGATCGTCTGCCTGATCGTGCTGAGCGCGCTCGCGTGGCGACGCCTGGTGCCGGCCGGGCGGGCACGATCCTGGGCCGCGGTGGCGCTGGCCGTCGTGCTGCCCGCGGTGGGCGTGTACGGCTTCGCGGTGGCGTCGGCCTGGTTCTGGAACGCGGCGCTGTTCCCGGTGACGGGCCGCGGGCTGCTGCGGTACTCCGAGATCGGGCCGGTGCCGCCCGCGGTGCTCGTCGTCGTCGTGGCCCTGGTCGCGGTGGGGCTCGTCGCGTCGGTCGTGCAGGTCGCGCGCGCCGACCGCCGGGCCCTGTCGACGACGGTTCCCGTCCGCTGACACGCCCGGCCGCGGAGCGCCGAGGTGGCACGACGTGCCGCAGGCGCGGCGCCGAGGGGTCGTGAACTGTCGGCAGGCGCGGCCGCAGGCGACACTTCGTGACCCCTCGGCGGACGGCGCGCGGCGTGCGGTGGGCGCACCCACGAGACGGACGGGAGGCCCGGTGCCAGCCGGCACGGGCCTCCCGTCCGTCATCACGCGCGACCGGTGCCCCACTCCGTGAGCAGGAATGGTCGGGTCCGTCATCCGGACCCGACCATTGCTGCTCACGAAGCGCTGCGCGCGCCGCGCGTCAGGCGGCGGGGACGCCGCCCTCGACCGCGGAGGGGTCGTCGGTCGGGCGGTTGCGCCGGAACCACGTCGGGGCCGCGGCGCAGAGCAGGAAGAGTCCGTCGACCGCGAGGCTCCAGACACGGGTGACGACGACCACGACCAGTGCGATGGGCGCCGGCATGACGAGCGCCAGCAGGAGGGCCTGCACGCCCTCGCGGACGCCGAGCCCGCCGGGGGCGAAGACGGCCAGCATGCTGATCGCCGAGGCCATGCTCGCGGCACCGATCACGAAGGCCGCGTCGGTGAGCTTCAGCGACGGGTACACGCCGAGGGTGATGAAGTAGTACGCCGTGCCGGACAGCACCGCACCGGCGACGTAGAGCCCGGCTCCGCCGAGGACGGTGCCGAGGTTCGGACGGACGTCGGCCTCGAGCGGCTTGCGCCGCAGGATCTTCAGCGCGATCCCGATCAGGAACACGAACACGCGCGGGATCAGGCAGACGACGCAGCCCACGAACGCCGCGATCATCAGGACGATGAGCCACGGGTCGAGGTTGTGCGTCCGCGGGTCGATGAGCAGCAGCACGAGCGCCAGGGCCAGGGTCGCGGCGATCTGCAGGGCGCCCTCGAGCAGCCCGCTCACGCCGAGGCGGGCCTTCGAGACGCCGTGCTTCGAGGCGAAGTAGACCTTGCCGATGATCCAGGTCGCGGCACCGGGGATGTAGCGGCCCATCCAGGACTTCGCGTACACGTAGGTCAGGGTGACGCCGCTGCCCTTGAGCCCGGTCGCACCGAGCCGTCGCAGCAGGTAGAACCAGATGCCGACGCCCCAGTACCGGAAGCCGAGGCTGATCACCGTCGCGAGGATCACCCACGACCACTGCCAGTCGAGCCCGGCGAGCTGTCCCCAGTCGACGCTCCGGACGTACAGCACGAGGAACACCGCGAGCAGGACGTAGAAGGCGATGGGGATCGCCTTGCCGAGGAACCGTCGTCGCTTCGACGGACGCTTCCCCTCGGGCGCGGGGGTGTCGCTGGTGCTTGCGGACAAACGGGTCTCCTGCTCAGGTCACGGGCTCAGGTCATGGTAGACGCTGGGGCGGGCCGCTCCCTGCGGTGCTGCCGCAGGGAGCGGGTACCGGGGACGTCAACGATCGAGCGTCACCGGGCGAGCTTGACGATCTGCACGCGGCAGGGGATCTCCGGGTCGGTGGAGCGGTCGGCGCTGCACGAGATCGTCGCGTTGTACGTGCCGACCAGCTTGCCGGCCACCGAGTAGTCGCGGGCCGGGGCGGTCGCCGGGTCGAACTGCACGAAGTACTGCACGCCCTCGTCGATGAACAGGTTGCGCATCGCGTCCGAGTGGTACGTGTAGCCCTGACCTGAGCGACCGTACACACGCGTGTCGGTCAGGAACGCGAGCGAGGAGAGCGAGCGGTAGTTCGAGCCGATGACGGTGGCGTCCTCGGGCAGCGCGCCGCTCGCCCGGATCTGGTCGGCGAGCCGGACGATCTCCGGCACGTCGGTCGGCCCGAAGACGCGCAGCGCCTCGGTGCGGTTGACCGACGGGTAGAACGGCGCCGGGGACCCGAACCAGTTCTGCGTGTACGAGGCGATCGGCACGACCGCGATCGCGACGCACGCCACGATCGTCCGGACCACGCCCCGACGGCGCACCAGCCGCCAGACGGCCGGCAGCATGAGCGCCCCGATCATCGCCGTCAGGTAGAACAGCGGCCAGTAGTACCGGGCGTTGCCGCCGCCGCTCGACGACGAGGTGATCATGCCGTAGCCGACGAAGTACACCAGGGTCGTCGCCGCGACGATGCAGGTGAACGCGTAGCGGCGGAACCGCACGACACCGATGACGAGTGCCGCCGCGAAGAGCAGGGCGATCGGCGCCGCGAACGGGGCGAAGGTGCTGATCTTCTGCAGGTAGTACGGCAGGGCGAGCATGCGCTCGTGCAGGTAGTACCCGGCACGGGCCGCGATGCCGGACTCCTTCGTCACCTTCGGCGCGGTGTCCTCGGTGGTGGACTGCGTGGGCGGCGGCACCACGGCGGGGTCCGGGTTGTCCATCGGACCCTGCTTGTAGACCGACGGGGTGAAGTCCTCGTTGGGCGAGAAGGCGTGGTCGTTGGGCGGGACCGGCAGGAACGGCCAGTCCGTGGCACGGCCGCCGTCGTCGAACTTCGAACCGATGTTGACCGACAGCGACGACCCGAGCGTCACCGTGCCGTACTTGAGGGTCAGTGCGCCGACCCACGGGGCGATGACGACGGCGAACACGACGATCGTGGCGACCGGGGCCGTCCACCAGTGCCGGACGGGCTCACGGCGACGTCGGGCGGACCAGACGCGCAGCAGCAGCCAGAGGATCACGGCACCGACGGCCACGGGCAGCAGGAAGAGCTTGGTGAAGTACCCGAGCGCGGCCACGACGCCGAGCACCGCGCCGGAGGCGACCCGCGCACGCGTCGAACCGTGGAGCGCCTGGTCGGCCCACCGGAGCGCCCAGAGGAACCCGACGATCCACGCGACGACGAGCAGGTCCGGGGTCTGCACCGACACGGCGCTCATCAGGGCGGGGATCGCGGTGACCATGAAGAGCACGGCGGGGACGATGCGGTGGTTCTGCGACCAGACCAGCCACCCGCCGATGCCGAGCACGACGGCCACGGCGAAGCAGTTCACGATCGCGAAGGCCGTCTGCATGCCGAGCCCGAGGGCGATGAACGGCGCCATCATCCACGAGACCAGCGGCGACCAGTACGCGTTGATCGCGTCGGGCAGCCAGCCGTTCGCGTACTCGCGCGCGATGCCCATGTAGGAGATGCCGTCGACGTTCGTCACGCCGAGGCGGTTGTGGTACGCCACGGCGGCGCTCAGGGCGACCCCGATCACCACGAGGACGCCCAGGATCAGGGGTGCGACGACGTGCCGGTACCGTCGCGCACCCGCCCCCGAACGCCGTCCTGCGGCCTCGTGGGTGCTCTGCGGTGGTGCGGTCGTCGTCACGGTCACGTGCTTCATCATGACATCCGTTCGCTTGTCGGACCGCACCGAGGCGGATCGCGAGCCCCGCTCGGCGTGTGGGAGACTGCCGGGGACCCCGCTCCGACCACCTCGAGGACGTTCGTTGGCCACCGAAACCCGCGCAGCCGAATCCGCAGCCGAACCGACGGCGGCCGCTCCCCGCGCAGGGGGCCGGCTCGAGTTCCCGTACCTGGACGGGCTCCGCGGTCTCGCCGCCCTGGCCGTGG
This sequence comes from Curtobacterium sp. MCLR17_040, assembly GCF_003234735.1. Taxonomy (NCBI): domain Bacteria; kingdom Bacillati; phylum Actinomycetota; class Actinomycetes; order Micrococcales; family Microbacteriaceae; genus Curtobacterium; species Curtobacterium sp. MCLR17_040. Next base: position 29,046 of record NZ_QKTE01000017.1, read on the forward strand.
TGTTCTACCACGCGTACCTCTTCACCGGGACGACCGGTACCGGGCCGACCGAACTGCCGTGGCTCCGACCGTTCATCGGGTGGGGCTACCTCGGCGTCCCGCTGTTCATCGTCCTGTCCGGCTACGTCCTGATGCTGCCCGTGGTGACCCGGTTCGACCGCTACCGGTTGCCCGGCGGCTTCTGGAAGTTCATCTGGCGCCGCGCCCGACGGATCATCCCGCCGTACTGGGCGTCGCTCGTCGTCTTCGCGCTCATCATCCTGTTCGTCCCGGTGATGGGGCAGCCCGGCGGCACCCAGTGGGACACGAAGCTGCCGATGGGCTGGGGCACCTTCCTCACGCACTTCTTCCTGGTGCACGACTTCTTCCCGCAGTACATCGGCAAGATCAACGGCCCGATGTGGACGGTCGCGGTCGAGTGGCAGATCTACTTCCTCATGCCGCTGCTGATCCTGCCGCTCTGGAAGGTCTTCGGCGGGTGGGCGACCGCGTCCTCGCTGGTCCTCATCGGCATGTGGATGGGCGCTGAGAGCCGTTACTCGTGGATGCACCCGTGGTTCGTCGGCCTCTTCGCGGTCGGCATGCTCGCCGCCGAGCTCACCGTCAAGGCCCGTGACGAGCACCTGACCGGCAAGCTGAACACCTCGAAGCTCGGCGGGCCGCGGTGGCGGAGCGGCACGTTCGTGGCCGCGATGTTCGTGGGCATGCTCCTCGTCTTCTTCCGCAACCGCGACTACTGGCAGCACCAGACCTGGCCGTCCGAGGTCGTCCTCGGCATCTTCGCCGGCATCCTGCTGACCTGGATGGGTCGCAAGGCGGTCACCGGGGAGCACACCTGGCTCGCACGCTTCTTCGCGTGGAAGCCGTTCGTGCTCGCCGGCCTCGTGTCGTACACGATCTACCTCTTCCACAGCCCGTTGCTCGGACTCGGCAACCTGCTGCTCCTGCCGATGGGCCTGTACCCGAAGTGGCAGTTCCTGATGATGGTCTTCGTGGTGATCCCGATCACCCTGGCGATCTGCGTCGGGATGTGGTGGCTCGTCGAGCGCAACTTCCTGAACCGCCGGCAGAAGCACGCCACCCGCGAGGTCTCCTCGCGCGGGCGCCTGCCCGAGGTCGAGACGGACGACGAGGGCACCCGCACCGCCCGCTGACCCCGAAAGCGGACACCCCAGCGGACGCCGTCCGGGTGCGTCTCACGGACAGGTGTCGCCGAGTCCGGGTAGCATCGCTCGGACCGCGGCGTGGGAGATCAGGCCCACGGCATCTCGACAGGGAAGACGAGACCACATGCGCGCACCCATCAGCAGGATCCTCGGGCTCGGCACCGCTGCCGCCGTCGCCGGGGTCATCACCTTCGGCAGTGGCCCGGCGGTCGGCGCGACCGCCACCGAACCCGCCGGCACCGACACCGGTCAGCAGCTCTCCATCGCCGAGATGGACCGCACCGGCAACCACACCATGGGTGCCGGCATCGCCGCCCACGCCGGTGAGACCCACGTGACGACCTCCCCCGACGCGACCTCGGGTGGCGGCGTGAGCGCACAGTCCCTCAGCTCGTCGGCCGCTGCCGCCACCGCCGGCGGGCCACCCCCCGGCCGGGTGCAGGGCTTCGACATCAGCGCGTGGCAGCCGAGCGTCAACTTCCTGCAGGCCTACCGCAACGGCGCCCGGTTCGTGTACGTGAAGGCGACCGAGGGCACCTCGTACGTCAGCTCCACCTACAAGCAGCAGTACGCCACCGCCAAGCAGCGCAACCTGTACCGCGGCGGCTACGTCTACGCCCAGCCGAGCCAGGCGAGCGGCGCCGCGACCGCGAACTACTTCTTCGCCCACGGCGGCCAGTGGAGCAAGGACGGCAAGACCCTGCCGCCGCTGCTCGACATCGAGTACGGCAGCGCCGCCCAGGGCACCTGCTACGGCAAGTCGTGGGGCGCGATGCGCACCTGGATCAAGGACTTCAACCGGACCGTCGTCGCCAAGACGGGTCGGTACCCCGCGATCTACACCACGACCGACTGGTGGAAGCGCTGCACGAACAACAGCAACCAGTTCTCGAAGAACCCGCTGTTCGTCGCGATCTACCCGGTGAAGAACTTCACCACCCCCGGCACCCTCGGACGCAGCTGGTCGAAGTGGACCTTCTGGCAGTGGGCGGCCAGCGGCACGCTCCCCGGCGACCAGGACGTCTACCGCAACGACATCACGTACCTGAAGCGCTTCGCGTCCCGGACGAGCTGACGCCAGTCAAGGACGTCGCAGCGACCGACGGCCCTGCCACCAGCCGACGGCGAACAGCACCGCGCCGACGAGCAGGAACGGCCCACCCGCGAAGACGAGGAACGCCGCACCGAACGGGAAGCTCCCACCGGTCGCGGCGGACACGGTGAGGATCAGCGCCCCGGTTCCGGAGACGGCTCCGCCGATGGCGGCGGTGACGCCGCCGGCGACGGTGAGGGATCGACGCTCGGTCATGTCGTCAGCCTAGGGGCGCGCGCCCCCGGCGCTCGGCCACCACGAACGGACAGGAGGCCCGTGGCGGTGTCGCCACGGTCCTCCTGTCCGTCACGGGCGCGCGTTCGCACCCGCCGTGTCAGCACCCAATGTCAGCGGACGTCGCGCGTCGCCTCCGCGAAGTCGGCGTCGAGGGCGGTCGCCATGCGGGCAACGCCCTGCGCGAGCTGCGCGCGGACCGCGTCGCGGTCCGCGTCGAGCGCCTCGAGCTGCGCCGTGACGTCGTCGACGAACGTGGGCTCGAGTGCCGCCTCGATCGGCTTCGAGTAGGCCTGCTGGCCCATCTGCTCGAAGAACAGCCGGCCCTTGTCGACGTAGTAGAGCACCGCGGCGGGGACCCCGGCGATGGTCGCGACGATCGCCGAGTGCAGGCGGCTCGCCAGGAACAGGCGGCTGCGCGACATCAGCCCGGCGTACTCGGACGGCGAGAACTCATCGGCCTCGACCACGTGGGTGCGGTCGGCGTGCCGCATCAGCGCGATGACCTCGCGGGCGAAGGCGGCGTCACCCTCGGACGCCTCCATGTGCATCGGGTAGAACACCACGTCGGCGTCCCAGCGGTCGATCACACGGTCGGCGAGGTCGGCGACGGCCTGCCGGTAGGTCACGAGCTTGTCGCTGTCGACACCGGTCTGGCGGAAGCGCTTCGGCAGGAACCGGAACGGGATCCAGCCGCTGCGCTTGTAGTGGAACCAGCGACGGACGCCGAAGCCGATCGAGCCCTCGAGCTGCTCGGCGGTCAGGCCGGTGGTGCGCTCGAGCCGCTCGAGCACCTCGGCGTCGGGCGGGGTGACCGTCCCGACGACCGCGGGGTCGAAGGACGACACGATCGGCGTCTTCACGCCCCAGGACAGGAGCTTCTCGCGGGACTCGTCGTCGCGCACGGCGAAGGCGCTGCAGAGGTCGACGGTGGCGCGGATCAGGCGCTTGCTGACCCCGGCGGTGGTCGGGCCGATGCCCTGGAACGCCCCGACGAGGTTCTTGTTGACCGCACGGACGAGCAGCATCTTGCCGAACCAGTACACGAGGCCGAGCTTGTTCGTGTAGTCCTTCAGGATCTCGCCGCCACCCCAGAGCACCACGTCGGCGCCGCGGGCGGCACGGAGCAGCGCGAACAGGTCGCCGATGCCGGTGCTGTACGGGGAGACCGGCAGGAACCGGATCCCGAACCACGCGGCGTCCCGCTCGGGGTACTGGGACAGGGACACGATCTCGGCGTCCGGCCACCGGCGACGGACGAGCTCGACGTTGCCGGCGAGGATCGCCCGGTCCCCGCGGTTGTGGGGCGAATCGCTATTGTGGATCAGTACGCGCACGGGGTGAGAGCCTACCGGACCGTCCCCCGCCAGCCCCGGAAAGGCACGATGTCCCGCACCACTCGCTCCGCCCGCTCCCGCCAGGACCGCCCCCGCCTGCTCGTCCTGGGCTCGACGTTCCCGGCCCGTCCGGACGACGGCGTTCCGGCGTTCGTGCTCGACCTCGCCCACCAGGAGGCCACCGAGTTCGACACCCTCGTGCTCACCCCCCGCGTGCCGGGCGGTGCCGCGAAGGAGCGCATCGGCGAGGTCGCGGTGCGCCGCTACCCGTACTTCCCGCGTCGCTTCGAGGACCTGGCCGACGGCGCGATCCTCGACAACCTCAAGGAGCGGCGCTCCCGCATCGTGCAGGTGCCCGCGCTCGTGCTCGCGCAGTACCTGACCGTGCGGCGCGTGGTGCGCTCCGCGAGGCCCGACGTCATCCACGCGCACTGGGCCATCCCGCAGGCCCTCGTCGCGACGCTGGCCGCCCCGGGTGTGCCCGTCGTCGTCACGACCCACGGCGGGGACATCTACGCGCTCCGTGCGGCTCCCCTGGTCCGGCTCAAGCGCTGGATCTTCGGACGGTCGGCGCACGTCACCACCGTGAACTCCGAGATGCGCGAGCGCCTGACCGAGTGGGGCGTCCCCGAGTCGCGCTCGACCGTGATCCCGATGGGTGTCGACCTCGGCCCGGCCCGCGACACCCGTGCCCGCGTCGCGCCGCAGGAGCACCACGTGGTCGCGGTCGGTCGTCTGGTCGAGAAGAAGGGCTTCGGCAACCTGATCGAGGCACTCCGCGGCCTGGGCGACGACGTGCCCTGGCGGCTCACCGTGGTCGGCGACGGCCCGTACCGCGCCCAGCTCGAGCAGCAGGCGGCGGGGCTGCCGGTGACGTTCCTGGGCCAGCGGGGTCGCACCGAGGTGCTCGAGACCCTCGCGTCGGCCACCGTCGTCGCGGTGCCGTCGATCCCCGCGGCGAACGGCGACCAGGAAGGGCTGCCGGTCACCCTGCTCGAGGCCGCGGCGGTCGGGGCCGCGATCGTGGCGAGCGACCTGCCGGGCATCCGGGACGTCGTGCAGGACGACGTGTCCGGCGTGCTCGTGCCACCGGGCGACGTCCCGGCGCTCCGCGCAGCACTGCAGCGCGTGCTCACCGACGACGCAGCGCGCTCGCGCTACCAGGAGCAGGCCGTCGTCTCGGCAGCGGAGTTCTCCACCGAACGGATCGGCGAGCGCTACCGGTCGGTGCTGCGCGCGGCCATCGGCTGACGACGCGGCGAACACACCGGAGGCCCGGTGCCGGTCCCACGGACCGGCACCGGGCCTCTTGTCGGTCGCGGCTAGCGCCCCATGCCGCGGTACGTGAAGCCGGCGGCGGTCCACGCGTCACGATCGAGGCAGTTGCGGCCGTCGATGACGACGGGCGACGCCACGAGTGCGGCGGCGGCGGTGGCGTCGAGCTCCCGGAACTCGGTCCACTCGGTGAGCACGAGCACGAGCTCCGCCCCGCCCAGCGCCTCGGCCGCGCTCTCGACGTAGTCGAGCTCGGGGTGGACGCGGCGCGCGGTGACGACGGCCTCGGGATCGTACGCCGAGACCACGGCGCCGAGTTCCTGCAGGCGGGCTGCGATGTCCAGGGCCGGCGAGTCGCGCACGTCGTCGGAGTTCGGCTTGAAGGCAAGGCCGAGCACCGCGACGCGCTTGCCGCTGACGACCCCGCCGAGCAGCTCCTGCGCCAGCTCGACGACGTGCGCGCGACGGCGCAGGTTCGTGGCGTCGACGTCGGCCAGGAACGCCAGGGACTCCCCGACGCCCAGCTCGTTCGCCCGCGCCTGGAACGCACGGATGTCCTTCGGCAGGCAACCGCCACCGAAGCCGAGGCCGGCGTTCAGGAACTTCCGGCCGATGCGGGCGTCGTGGCCGATCGCGTCGGCGAGCGCCGTCACGTCGGCACCGGCGACCTCGGCGATCTCGGCCATCGAGTTGATGAACGAGATCTTCGTGGCGAGGAACGCGTTGGCGCTGATCTTCACGAGCTCGGCGGTGGGCAGGTTGACGACGAGTCGGGGCGTGCCGGTGGACAGCGCCTCGGCGTAGACCTCGTCGAGGGCGGCGACGGCCTGTTCGCCGGCCTCGCCGTCGGGCACGCCGTAGACGAAGCGGTCCGGCGCGATGGTGTCCTGCACGGCGAAGCCCTCACGCAGGAACTCGGGGTTCCAGACGAGCGTGGCACCGGGGACGGCCTCGCTGACCTCGTCGGCCAGCCGTGCGGCGGTGCCGACGGGAACGGTCGACTTGCCGACGACGAACTCGCCGGCGGACAGGTGCGGGGTGAGCGCGGCGACGGCGGCGTTGACGTAGGTCAGGTCCGCGGCACCGGTGGGGCCCTGCGGGGTGCCGACGGCGAGGAAGTGCACGCGGGCACCGGCGACCTCGGCCATGTCGGTGGTGAAGCGGATCCGACCGGACTCGAGGGCCTCGGTCAGGATCTCGGGCAGGCCGGGCTCGAAGAAGGGGGCCTCGCCCGCGGCGAGCCGCTCGATCTTGGTGGGGTCGACGTCCACGGCGACGACCTCGTGTCCGAGTTTGGCCATGGAGGCGGCGTGCACGGCACCGAGGTAGCCGCAGCCGATCACAGAGATACGCACGTCGAAGAAGGTACCGGTTTCTCGCCGAAGTCTCATCACGGCGCCCGCAGCGACGCCCACGGCGAGGCTCGGAGCGGCCGGGTCAGGCCCGCACGTCTCCCCACGGCGGACGGTCCGGACCGCCGACGATCTCGTCCCAGTCCGGCTCACGGTGCCGGCGCCTGGCCTCGTACGCCTCCACCAGGTCGTGCAGGACGGCGACGACGAGGTCGGCGTGCGGCACGTCGGCGAGGACCACGGCGGGGTCGTCCCCCGGGAACACGAGCACGTCGCCGGAGCGGAACAGCCCCTGCAGCCCGCGGCGCCGCACCGTGACGTCGTAGCCGCGGGAGTGCAGGAGTTCCCGTCGGGTCCGGGTACCGAGTCCGTTGACCACGACCAGGCGACGCGTGGTGACGACGTAGCGCTCCGACATCCAGCGGAACAGCGGGACGGCACCGCCGAACACGACGAGCACCACGACGACGAGCGCGACGACGGCGTTCAGCCACGCCAGCTGCGCCTGGAACACGCCGAAGCCGAACCCGCCGGCCGCGGTGACGAGCACGACGAACACCGCCGGGCGCACCAGCCGACGGGCGTGTGGTCGCAGGCGTGCGACGACACGTTCGGGCGGGGGCTCGGCGGTCATGCCGTCATGCATACCGCAGGTGGGTGACGTCCCCCACCGCGACGCCCCTGGTGCCGCCCGCCTGGTCCCGGATCGTGATGCGGCCGGCGTCGTCGATGCCGATCGCGTCGGCCTCCTCGACGGTGCCGTCCGGCAGCTCGAGGCGGATGCGGCGACCGATGGTGCCGCACGCGGCGCGGACGTGGGACCGGACCGTCTCGGCGGCGGGACCCCCCGTGACCAGGCCGGCCACCGCCTCCAGGACGGACCGCAGGAAGGCGGACAGGACCGCGTCGGCCAGGGCGGGTGCGTCGTCGACCGCGCCGGCGAGCAGGAGCGAGGTGGACGTCGGGGTGGGCAGCCGATCAGCCGGGATCGTCAGGTTCACGCCGGCCCCGACCACGACGCTGCCGTCGGCGGCGACCTGGCAGAGGATCCCGCACACCTTGTCCCCGGCGACCTGCACGTCGTTCGGCCACTTCACGACGACGTCCGCGCCGGCGGGGAGCACCGACGCGATCGCGTCGCGCATCGCCGCCCCGGCGACCAGCGGCAACCAGCCGCGGTCGTGGTCGTCCAGGTCCGCACGGACGAGCACGCTGGCGGCCAGCGTCTCACCGGCCGGAGCGGTCCAGGTGCGGTCGAGCCGGCCCCGACCCGCGGTCTGGTGCAGGGTCGCGACGACGCTGCCGTGCTGCTGCTCGGGGGCGGCGGCGAGCAGGTCCGCGTTGGTGGACCCGGTCTCGGCGGGGACGGTGATCGTCGCGCCCGCCGACCGGACAGCCGCGCTGGTGGCGGGGAACGACGGCGACGGGGATGTGGACATGCACGCAAATGTACGGGCAGGAACCGTGGGGGTCCTCCAACCGGCAGCGTGGCACCCGCCGGTAGGGTGAGCGGGTGACTTCAGGAGACACCCCCGATCTGTCGACGACGGCCGGCCGACTGGCCGACCTCCGCGACCGGTACCACGAGGCCGTGACCGCCGCGGGCGAATCCGCCATCGCCAAGCAGCACGCGAAGGGCAAGGGCACCGCGCGCGAACGCATCGAGCAGCTGCTCGACGAGAACTCCTTCGTGGAGTTCGACGAGTTCGTGCGACACCGCACCACGTCGTTCGGCATGGACGCCAAGCGCCCCTACGGTGACGCGGTCGTCACCGGCGTCGGCACGATCCACGGCCGCAACGTCGCCGTCTACGCGCAGGACTTCACGGTCTTCGGCGGGTCGCTCGGCGAGGTCGCCGGCGAGAAGATCATCAAGGTCATGCAGCACGCGCTGAAGACGGGCGTGCCGATCATCGGCATCCTCGACTCCGGCGGCGCCCGCATCCAGGAAGGCGTCGTCGCGCTCGGCAAGTACGGCGAGATCTTCCGCCTGAACACCCAGGCCTCCGGCGTCATCCCGCAGCTGTCCATCGTGATGGGTCCGGCGGCCGGCGGTGCGGTGTACTCCCCCGCCCTCACCGACTTCGTCATCATGGTCGACAAGACCAGCCACATGTTCGTCACCGGCCCCGACGTCATCAAGACCGTCACGGGCGAGGACGTCGGCTTCGAGGAGCTCGGCGGCGCCCAGACGCACAACGCGGTCTCCGGCGTGGCCCACTACCTGGCCGAGGACGAGACCGACGCGCTCGACTACGCGCGCTCGCTCATCGGGTTCCTGCCGGACAACAACCTGTCCGACCCGCCCGCCTACGACGTCGCCCCGGAGCTCGAGACCACCGACGCCGACCACGAGCTCGACCTCGTGATCCCGGACTCGACGAACCAGCCGTACGACGTCACCACGATCATCGAGCACATCGTCGACGACGGTGAGTTCCTCGAGGTCCAGCCGCTCTTCGCGCCGAACATCCTGATCGGCTTCGGCCGGGTCGAGGGCCGCACGGTCGGCATCATCGCGAACCAGCCGCAGGCGATGGCCGGCACGCTGAACATCGACGCGGGCGAGAAGGCCGCCCGCTTCGTGCGGTTCTGCGACGCGTTCGGCATCCCGATCCTGACCCTGGTGGACGTGCCCGGCTACCTGCCCGGCACCGACCAGGAGTGGACCGGCGTCATCCGCCGCGGCGCGAAGCTGCTGTACGCCTACGCCGAGGCCACCGTCCCGCTCGTCACCGTCATCACCCGCAAGGCCTACGGCGGCGCGTACATCGTCATGGGTTCCAAGCAGCTCGGCGCCGACATCAACCTGGCGTGGCCGACCGCCGAGATCGCCGTCATGGGCGGCCAGGGTGCCGTCAACATCCTGTACCGCGCCGAGATCAAGCGCGCCGAGGAGTCCGGCGAGGACGTCGCCGCGGTCCGCACGAAGCTCGCGAACGAGTACACGTACAACGTCGCGTCGCCGTACCTGGCGGCCGAGCGCGGTGAGCTCGACGGCATCATCCAGCCGCACGCGACGCGCGTGTCGGTCATCAAGGCCCTCCGGTCGCTGCGGGGCAAGCGCGCCACGCTGCCCCCGAAGAAGCACGGGAACATCCCCCTCTGATGGGTCGCCACGCAGCAGCCGTGCCCTCGGACGAGCCCGCCTCGGTGGCGGACGTCCGGGTGGTCTCCGGCGACCCCACCCCCGAGGAACTCGCCGCCGTCGTGGCCGTCCTGCAGCGCCAGGCCGACGAGTCCGCTGCCGCCGGACGCGCCGCCGTGGTCGTCGAGCCCCGCACCGGGTGGGACGCGGCGGCCCGCGGACTCCGCCGCCCGCTCGACCACGGACCGGGTGCCTGGGGCCGATCGCTCCGCTGATGTACCCCTCGTGCGCGGGCGGCCGGGACGGTTGCAGGGCGCACTTCCCGGTCGGTATCCCCTCACTCGGGGGACACGTTCAGCGGATACGGACCGGAAATGCCGGAATTGTCCCCCATAATGACGACTGACATGCAGCTCGTGCGTCGGCATAGTAGTTGGTGTTCGGTGTCCTTCAACGAAAGACATCGCAGGACGGTGGCCGACTAGGGTACGAAGCCACCGCCCGCTGCGAGGCAGGGCGACATTCGGGTTGTCGCTCAGCCTCGGGTCGTGAACGGGCCGGTCGGTATCCGACCGGCCCGTTCCCCGTTTCCGGGGCGTGTGGCGGCCGCGGGCGGGCGTCGGTGCGGTTGGCGGGGCGGCTGGCGAGGCCGATCCGGAACGACACCGTCGACGTCGTACGACAATGACATGGTCGCTTCCGTGCGCGCGCCCGCCCGACGCACGCACATGACGGCCTGGAGGCCCGTGGCGGTGCCGCCACGGGCCTCCCGGCTGTCCCCCATCGCGTCCACCGCCGCCCGCACGCCCGGCGCACCACGCGCGTCCGCAGCGCCGTCCGCACCACGTTCGCACCACGTTCGCGACGATCCACGCGTCGATCACGTGGTGCAGGGTCGCAACACGCGCGCACGCGCTGCCGCGCGCTGTACCGGGCGTGCCGCGCGCTATGCCGGCTCGTGCCGCGGGATCTCCAGCCAGAGCGCGACGGAGTCGTCCTCGTCCCCGTCGTCGTCGTCCATGCCCGCTCCGAGCGCTGCGGACTCGCTGGCCGCGCCGTCGAGACGGAGTCCGACGACGGTGACCGCGGAGTCGGAGCCCTCGCCGACCGTCCGGACGATGACGTTGTCGGCATCGCGGGCCTGCCGGAGCGCCTCGGCGACACGGGCGTGGATGCGCCGGATGTCCGGGGCGTCCAGGTCGTCGAGTCCGCCGTCGTCGTGCAGCTGGACGGTCGCGCCGCGGCGACGCAGGCGCATCACCTCGTCGCGGACGTCGTCGGACAACAGGGACCGGCCCCGTATCTCGTCCCGGATGGCCTGCTCGAGGTGCAGGCACTCGGCGCGGTCGGCGTCGTCGAGGTCGCCGCAGGAGTCGATGATGCGCTGCAGCATCGGCAGGGCCATCCGGGTGGTCTGGCTCAGGCGGAACTGCCGCTCGAACACGTGGGCGTCCTGCGCGGCCTGCCAGTCGGCGGTCTCCTGCTCGGCGAGGACGAGTTCACGGGTGTTCCGGATGGCGCGGCTCATCGCGGCGGCGAAGACGGTGGCGATCGCGACCCAGGCGACGCTGCCGACCACGCCGAGCCCACCGAGCGAGCCGAGACCGGCCCAGGCGACGGTGTACACGGTCAGGAACAGGACGCCGGCCCACGCGAAGGGGCCCCGACCGCGCACGACGAGCACCACCATGAGCGTGCCGATGGCCGCGATCCACCAGGTGGCGGAGCCCGGACCACGACCGTCGACGAGGACGGGGGCGGCGATCACCGGCATCACGATCGCGGTGGCGAGGGAGAAGCAGGCCGTCCAGACCGGCAGGACCCTGCCGGGGACGAACAGTGCGAGGCCGGTGGCCGCGGCGTACAGGACCATGCAGGCGATGATCGGGGCGACCTGGTCGACGCGCGGCAACGTGGCCGCGGCGAGGACCAGGTGGTAGAGGGAGAACAGCGACGCCAGGCCGAGGGCGATGCTCGCCGGCAGGGAGACCTTCATGCGGTCGTCCTCGCGGCCGGCGACCACGTCAGCACGATGCGGGTGCCCTCGCCCGGCGCGGTGTGCACCTCGGCGCGGCCGTCGACGGTCGCGACGCGCTCCACGATGGAGCGGCGGACACCGAGCCGTTCGGCGGGGATGTCCGCGACGTCGAACCCGCGGCCCTCGTCACCGACCTCGACGAGCACCCCCTGCCCCTGCTGCTCGATGCGGACCCAGCGGGAGACGTCAGCGTCGCCGGCGTGCTGCACGCTGTTCACCGCGGCCTGCAGCGCCGCCGACGCCAGCGCGTCGGCGACCGACGCGGGCAGGCGGACCGACCCGGTCGGCGTCGGGACGAGACGGACCGGAGCGGGCAACGCACCGACCCCCTCGCGGATGCGCGCCCGGAGTTCCCCGAGGGCGACCGGCGCGACGTCACCGGGGCCGTCGGTGGCGGCGGCCTCGAGGTGGTCGATCGCGTTCCGGGCCATCCGCGCGGCGAGGGTCTTGGCCTCGAGCGTGTCGGCCCGTGCGGCGGAGAGCAGCGTCGTGAGCACGCTGTCGTGCACGATGGCGTCCACCTGGACCCGCTCGACCTCGGTCGCGTGTTCGCGGATGGCGAGCGAGTACCGCCGCACGGCCGTGGACTGCGCCGTGTCGACCGACGTGGCCGCACGCCGCAGCACCACGGCGATGACGAGCACCGCACCGCTGAGCAGCGCCGTGTACACGCCGTCGAGCAGGACCGCGAGGACCCCGACGTCGCCGCCGAGCGGGCTGAGCCGGATGACGACGTAGACCGCCGGCACGAGCGCCGTGTAGACCGTCGCACGCCACGTGGCGAAGCCCATCGCCGCCGCCGTGCAGCCGACCGTGCAGAACCACCACGGCCACGGCTGCTGCGCCGACGGGATGGGCTCCTGCACGGTCGCCGTCCACGTCACGAGCACGACGAGGAACAGCAGCGCACAGACGATCTGCGCCAGCTGCGCGACCCGCTGCACGAAGGCCGAGACCCCGATGAACACGAACGACGCCGCGAGGGCGAGCATCAGCGTCGGCCCCCAGAACGGGTCGAGGTACGGCAGCTGCTGCAGGACCGCGGGCGCGTCGACGATGCCGAGGCCGATCGCCGCCATCGCGAGGAGGATCGCGAACGCGCGCTCGACCGACGCCTGCGTGATCGAGGCGCGGACGCTGCGCGCCGGATCGGCGCCGAAGGGCGCCGGTTCGACGACCGTCCGCGCCGACTCAGCCGCGGTCGCCATCCGTGTCAGCGACCGTCGCCGTCGGGGTCGATGCCCGAGTCGAGCCCGGGGAGGATCCCGTCCTCGACGGCTCGACGCAGCAGGTCGACCTTCGTCGGGGCCGGGCGACCGACCTCGACGTACTTCACACGGATCCGGTCGAGGTACTCACGGGCCGTCGAGTACCCGATGCCGAGCTGCTGGGCGGCGAGCTTGAGCGGGAGACCCGAGGCGTAGAGGTGCAGGATCTCGCGCTCGCGACGGCCGAGCTGCGCCTTCGCGAAGTCACGGTCGGCGTCGATGGCGCTCGCCCACTCGAGGTTGTTGAGCACGTCACCGCGTGCGACGGTGGCGACCGCCGCCATCACGGTCTTGGTGGCCGAGGACTTCGGGATGACGCCGGCAGCCCCTGCTGCGAGCGCCTCACGCACGTTGGCGACACGGTCCGCGATGGAGTGCACGAGCACCGCCGATCCCGTCCCCTGCACGCCCTTGACGTTCTCGGTCACGGTCGAACCGTCACCGAGGGACAGGTCGAGGACGACGACGTCGACCTCTCGCCCGTCGAGGTTCTGGACGTACTCGGGGACGCTGGCGGCGGTGAGCACCACCTCGAACCCCTCGTTCTGGCACGCCGCCTGGATCCCGAGTCGGACGGACTCGTGGTCGTCGACGATCGCGACCCGGACCGGCCTGGTGGCCGCCCCTGACGTCTCGGTGCTGGTGGTTGTCGTTCCTGCTGCCACAGTGGCCTCTCGTTCCGATGCGCGACGCCGGCCCCTGAAACCGGAGTGCCATCAACGACCCAGGATACCCAGCCCGGACTCAGGTGCGGGGCTTCTCCGCTGCGCCACGCTGGCCGGTCCGCCGATTGGTGGACACCCCGACACGCAAGGACCCGCGGTCGAGCGACCCCCGGACCTCAGCGCGTGGGGACCAGGCGTGCGACGGCTTCCAGGTGGTGCGTGTGCGGGAACAGGTCGAAGGCCCGCAGTGCTTCGAGTCGGTAGCCGAGGTCGGCGAACGTCGCGACGTCGCGGGCCAGCGCCACCGGGTCGCACGCCACGTAGACGACCTGCTCCGGCTGGAGCGCGGCGATCTGCACGACCACGTCACGACCGGCACCGGCGCGGGGCGGGTCGAGCACGATCGTGCCGGCGCGGAAGCGGTCCTTCTCGGCGCGCGAGGCGTTCGCCACGGTGTTCGTCAGCCAGCGGTCGACGCGGCCGGTCTCGGCGCGGGCACCGAGCCACTCGGACAGGTTCTCCTGCGCGTGCTCGGTGGCACGGGCGGCGCTCTCGACGCTCGTGATGCGTGCCTTCGGGCCGACCAGGTCACCGAGGGCGGCGGCGAGCAGGCCGACACCGCCGTACAGGTCCAGGTGGGTGCCCTCGGGGTCGAGGCGATCGCGGTCGACCAGGTCCTGCACGGCCTCGGTGAGCACGGTCGCCGCGGCCCGGTGCACCTGCCAGAACCCGTTGTCGTCGACCTGGAACGTGCGTTCCCCCACGACCTCGGTCACCACGGTGGGCTTCTGGTCGTCGATGACGAGCCGCGCGCCCTCGGAGCCGCTCGGTGCGAGGACGTCGATGACCGAGGACCCCGGCAGCGCACCACGGCCGAGCGGGGCGCTCTGCTGCACGACGGCGGTCGCGAGCGGCAGGCCGGTCACCGGGATGACGGAGTGGGAGCGGGCCGCGAACGGGCCGGCGGTGCCCTGCTCGTCGACGTGCAGCCGGACGCGGGTGCGCCAGCCGAGGCCGTTCGCCGCGTCGTCGCCGGGCGCGGCCTCGACGACGACGTCGTGGCCGAGCACCTCGGCGAGGTCCATCCGCGCGAACCGCGCGAACGAGTCGACGAGGACGTCGTGCTTCAGCGTGCGCTGGTGTGCGAGGGCGATGTGCCCGAACTCGGCACCACCCGGGCGCGTCTCGGGGTCACGCTCGAGCGCGGCCTCGGGCCAGACGTGGTCGACGCGGTGCTCGCTCGGCGTGATGACGCTGACCGTGTCGGCGCGCCAGAACGACTTCTTGCGGTCCTCGGTCACCCGGGCGACGACGCGCTCCCCGGGGATCGCGTCCGAGACGAAGACCACCCGTCCTTCGTGCCGTGCCACCGAGATGCCGCCGTGGGCGATCCCGGTGACGTCGAGTTCGAGCAGCGTGCCGACGGATTCACCCATGGTGAGATGGTCCCATGCGTCTGTACCTCGCGAGTACATCCCCCGCCCGCCGAGCACTCCTCGCCCAGTCCGGGATCGAACCCGTGCTCGTGTCCCCCGGGGTCGACGAGGACGCCGTCGGCGCCGCAGCAGCGGCATCCCTCGGCCGCGACCTGACCGGTCCGGAGCTCGTCTCGCTCCTCGCCGTCGCGAAGGCGTCCGCGGTCGCCGACTCCGCGGTCGCCGGGTCGCCGGTCGACGGCGTGGTGTTCGGCGGGGACTCCGCGTTCGAGGTCGACGGACAGCTGTACGGCAAGCCGCACGACCCGGCGGTCGCCCGGGAGCGCTGGCGGCAGATGCTCGCCGCCGGCGGCGGGACCCTGTGGAGCGGGCACTGCGTGATCGATCGACGACGCGACGACCGGCACCGGGACCCGGAACCGGCCACGGGACGGCCTGGAGGCGCGGCACCGGCCCGCACCGTGCCTCCCGTCCGGTCCTTGGTCACGTCCGCCGCCGGCGTCCCGCAGCTGGGTGACGTCGCGCCCGGCGGATCGGCGCTGGCCGCCGGTGGCGACCGCGTGGTCGCGGTCGACAGCGCGGTGCTGACCTTCGCCGACGACGTGTCCGTCGACGAGATCGACGCGTACGTCGCGACGGGCGAGCCGCTCGAGGTGGCGGGTGCGTTCACCATCGACGGTCGGGCCGCGGCGTACATCACGCGGATCGACGGAGCACCGTCCGCCGTGATCGGGATGTCGCTGCCGGTGCTGCGGTCGATGCTGCTCCGGGGCTTCGGCATCGCCTGGCACGACCTGTGGGCACTGTAGACATCCGCACCTCTTCCGGGTGGTTCTTTGTGGGTGCCAGTCAAAACGCACTCCCGCCGCACGAATACGCTGCTGTGTCATGCCCCGTATCAGCAAGGTCCTCATCGCGAACCGCGGCGAGATCGCCGTCCGCATCATCCGCGCGGCCCGCGACGCGGGCAAGGCATCGGTCGCGGTCTACGCCGACCAGGACCGCGATGCCCTGCACGCCCGCCTCGCCGACGAGGCCTACGCGCTGAACGGCACCACGAGCGCCGACACGTACCTCGTCATCGACAAGATCATCTCGGTCGCCCGCCGCTCCGGTGCGGACGCCGTGCACCCGGGCTACGGGTTCCTCGCCGAGAACGCCGACTTCGCCCGCGCCGTCATCGACGCCGGGCTCGTCTGGATCGGCCCGTCGCCGGAGTCGATCGAGCGCCTCGGCGACAAGGTCTCCGCGCGCCACGTCGCCGAGAAGGTCGGCGCACCGCTCGCCCCCGGCACCATCGAGCCCGTGCAGGACGTCTCCGAGGTCTTCGACTTCGTCGACCAGGTCGGTCTGCCCGTCGCGATCAAGGCGGCGTTCGGCGGTGGCGGTCGTGGTCTGAAGGTCGTCCGCGACCGTGCCTCGGTCGAGGAGCTCTTCGAGTCCGCCACGCGTGAGGCGATCGCCGCGTTCGGTCGGGGCGAGTGCTTCGTCGAGAAGTACCTGGACAAGCCGCGCCACGTCGAGACCCAGTGCCTGGCGGACGAGCACGGCAACGTCGTCGTGGTCTCCACCCGCGACTGCTCGCTGCAGCGACGCCACCAGAAGCTCGTCGAGGAAGCCCCGGCGCCCTACCTGACGTCCGAGCGGCAGACCGCACTGTACGAGTCGTCCAAGGCGATCCTGCGCGAGGTCGGCTACGTCGGCGCCGGCACCTGCGAGTTCCTCATCGGTGCCGACGGCACCGTGTCGTTCCTCGAGGTGAACACCCGCCTGCAGGTCGAGCACTGCGTCTCCGAAGAGGTCACCGGCATCGACCTGGTGCGCGAGCAGTTCCGCATCGCCGAGGGTGGCGTGCTCGACTACTCGGACCCCACGCCGCGGGGACACTCGTTCGAGTTCCGCATCAACGGCGAGGACCCGGGTCGCAACTTCTTCCCCGCGCCCGGCCCCGTGCACGCGTTCAACGCACCGTCCGGCCCCGGCGTCCGTGTCGACTCGGGTGTCGTCTCCGGTGACGTCGTGTCCGGGTCGTTCGACTCGATGCTCGCGAAGCTGATCGTCACCGGCGCCACCCGTGCCGAGGCGCTGGAGCGTTCGCGTCGTGCACTCGCCGAGTTCGAGGTCACGGGCCTGCCGACCGTGCTCCCCTTCCACCGTGCCGTGGTGTCCGACCCGGCGTTCGCGACGGCCGACGACGAGCCGTTCAGCATCTACACGCAGTGGATCGAGACCGACTTCGTGAACGACATCCCGGCGTGGAGCGGTTCCCCCGAGGAACTGCCGGCGCCGGCTGCGCGCGACAGCGTCGTGGTCGAGGTGCAGGGCAAGCGCATCGAGGTCACCATGCCGTCGATCGTCGGTGGCGGTGCTGCCGGCGGCGTCGCCGGTCGTCGTCCGGCCGGCCCCACCGCTCCCCCGAAGCGCCGCTCGTCGGCCGTCCGCGGGGGCCTGGCGAAGTCCGGGTCGTCCGTCGCGTCGCCGATGCAGGCCACCGTGGTGAAGCTCGCGGTCGCCGAGGGTGACACCGTGGTGAAGGGCGACCTGCTCGTCGTGCTCGAGGCCATGAAGATGGAGCAGCCCGTGCAGGCCCACAAGGACGGCGTCGTCACCGGGCTGAACGCCCCGGTCGGCCAGACGGTCTCGTCCGGTCACGTGCTGCTCGAGCTCGCGTAGCGCGCGGGTTCTTGCTCTCCCCCGGAACCAGGTTCCGGACACAGCACCGTGCATCTACACGGTGCTGTGTCCGTTCCCCGGTGCGTCACCACGTCGGTGTCGTGCGGCTCGCCAGTGGGACCGGGAGTCCGGACCTCCGGAGCGTGAACGGAGCATCCCCGCCGGGCAGAACCTCGCGCCAGATCAGCCTCGCGACACCGCGGACCCCCGGGACTGCACGCACCGCGTCTTCTCGGAACTTCTCCGCGATCACCACTTCTTCTGCCGTCCGCGCGCCCCGAACCTCGCCGGCCCGGTACTTGACGAGTCCGTCGAACTCCACGACCACCCCCTGCTCCGGAAACCAGAAGTCGACCCGTGCGATGCATCGGCCGTCGACGGAGAACTCGTGTTGCAGCTCCGGCCGTGGCAACCCGAGATCGTGCATCACCAACAGCGCGAGGCTCTCTCCGGCGGACTCGATCCGACCGTCCGCGAGCTCGAGGAGCGCTCGGACCCGCTGGACACCGCGGCGTGTCGGTCGCGACTCGAGTTCGGCCAGCAGGTCGTGACGGTCGCCCCCTCGTCGGAGCACCGCGTCGAGGATGACCAGGGCATGGCCCCGGTCGGATCGGAGCGCAACGTCGATGGCCGTGGTCACCAGGTCCGTCGTCTCGACCCCGTCGATGAGCACGGTTGCCACGTCTCGACCACGTGCCGGCACCTTGTCGCTGAACCGCAGGCGCTGCGCGCGGTCGCGCGTGGGGTCGGTGAGGGCCACGCGATCCGGGAGTGGCCCGAACCAGGGCAGCTCGTGCATCACGACGGCCGACGCGTGCGACACGATCAGCCCCGGACGGGAGGCAGCGAGGACGGCATCGATCCGGGCACGGTGACGAGCCGCTTCCGACGCATCCCGGAACGCCTGGGCGGGGGTCGAAACGCCGTGGCCGATGCGGAGGAACTCGCCCCGCTCCGTTCTGCGCCGCATGCTGCGAGCCGTTGCGCTGTCCACCGGAGTCGTCATGAGCGTGAGGCGTTCCATCGGGACAGCGTGGCGTCCCGGCGGCCGCTCACGGCACGATGACCCGGTCGCTGTGGAGAACCAGCCGACCCGTTGCCATTGTGGAGCGGTACCGGGCTTACGCGACACTGCGGAATGGACACAGCACCGCGAAGATGCACGGTGCTGTGTCCCGAACCTGGTTCGGGCGGACCGCGCCCTACGACACCAAGGGGCGCACCGCGTCGGCGAGGGCGTCGACCAGGCGCTGGGCCTCGGCGGGGGTGTCCGCGACGGTGTCGACGTACACCTTCACCTTGGGCTCGGTCCCGCTCGGGCGGACGATCACCCGGGCGTCGCCGGACAGGTCGTAGCGCAGGATGTCCGAGGGCGGGAAGCCCGCCACCCCGTCGGCGTAGTCCGTCACCGTGTGCACGTCGAGCCCGCCGAGCGTCGACGGCGGCGTGGACCGGAGCGACGCCATGATCTCGCCGATGCGCGACAGGTCGTCGACGCGGGTCGCCACCTGCCCCGACGCGAACGCTCCGAACTCGGCGGCGAAGGCCTCGAGGTGGTCGGCGATGGTCGAGCCCGACGCGGCGAGCTCGTCGGCGAGGGACAGCAGTTCGAGCGCAGCCGAGATGCCGTCCTTGTCGCGCACGACCGACGGGTCGACCAGGTAGCCCAGGGCCTCTTCGTAGCCGAACAGCAGCTCGGGCACCCGCGAGACCCACTTGAAGCCGGTCAGGGTGTCGCGGTACTCCAGCCCGTGGCGCGCAGCCACCCGGGCCAACGCCGGCGACGAGACGATCGACGCGGCGAGCGTGCCGGTCGCGCCCGACTCGGACGCCCGTGCAGCGGCACGCCACCCGAGCAGCCAGCCCACCTCGTTGCCCGAGAGCCGACGGTACGACGGCGCACCGGCGTCCGAGGCCGTCGGGATCGCGAGTGCGAGCCGGTCGGCGTCGGGGTCGTTCGCGATCACCAGATCGGCGCCGACGGCGAGACCACGGGCGATCGCCAGGTCCATCGCACCCGGCTCCTCGGGGTTCGGGAACGACACCGTCGGGAACGCACCGTCCGGCTCGATCTGCTCCGGCACGACCGCCGGCTCGGCGAACTCGGCCGCGGCGAACACCGCGCGGGCGGTCTCCCACCCGACGCCGTGCATGGCCGTGTAGACGACCTTCGGCTGCTCCTCGACCCCGAGTGCCGGAGCGGGCACGATCGCGGCCGTGGCGGCCACGTAGGCGTCGACGAGGGCCGACGTCGCGACGGTGTAGTCCGTGCCGCGCGGCAGGTCGGTGACGGAGCCCGCGGCCACAGCGTCGATGGCGGCCGCGATCTCACCGTCGACGGGCGGCACGATCTGCGAGCCGTCGTCGTCCTGACCGAGGTAGACCTTGTACCCGTTGTCCCGCGGCGGGTTGTGGCTCGCGGTGACCATGACGCCAGCACCGACGTCCAGGTGCCGGACGGCGAACGCGAGCACCGGCGTCGGCAGGGCCGAGGGCAGCAGGGTGACCTCGAGCCCGAGGCCGCGCATGACCTCGGCCGAGTCACGTGCGAAGACGTCCGAGTTCACCCGGCCGTCGTACCCGATCACGACGCTGCGCGAGCGCCCGGTGCCGATGAGGAACCGTGCGAGCCCCGCAGCGGCCTGGGTCACGACGACCCGGTTCATGCGCAGCGGGCCCCAGCCGAGCTCCGCGCGGAGTCCGGCGGTGCCGAACTGCAGCCGGCCGTCGAACCGCTCGGCGAGCGCCCGGACAGCGGGACCGTCACCGTCGGCCGCCGCGTCGATCGCCGCGGCCAGCTCGTCACGGGTCTCCGGGTCGGGGTCCTGCGCCAGCCACGCCCGCGCGGTGCCGAGCACCTGGTCGAGGTCGAGCTTCACGAGGCTGGCTGCCCGAGTGCGGCGACCACGCGTGCGAGCAGGTCGGCGATGACCGGCTCGGCCTGCTTGCCGGCCTCGAGCACCTCGGTGTGCGACAGCGGGGTCTTCTGGATGCCCGCGGCGAGGTTCGTGATGAGCGAGAACCCGAGGACCTCCATGCCGGCCTGACGGGCCGCGATGGCCTCGAGCGCGGTGGACATGCCGACGATGTGTCCGCCGATGGTCTTCGCCATCTGGACCTCGGCCGGGGTCTCGTAGTGCGGGCCGCGGAACTGCGTGTACACGCCCTCGTCGAGCGACGGGTCGACCGTCCGGGCCAGCTCGCGCAGCCGCGCCGAGTACAGGTCGGTCAGGTCGATGAACGTCGCGCCCTCGAGCGGGCTGTCCGCGGTCAGGTTGATGTGGTCGCTGATGAGCACCGGGGTGCCCGGGGTCCAGTGCTCCTTGATGCCGCCGGCGCCGTTGGTCAGCACCATGATCGAGGCACCGGTCGCCGCGGCCGTGCGGACGCTGTGCACGACCCGACGGACCCCGTGGCCCTCGTAGTAGTGGGTGCGGGCACCGATGACGAGCGCGTGGCGGCCGTCGGCGAGGCGGATCGACCGGATGGTGCCGGAGTGTCCGGGGACGGCCGAGGCGCTGAACCCGGGGACCTGCTCGGCCGGGATCTCGGACACGGTCTCACCGATGATGTCGGCGGCCTTGCCCCAGCCCGACCCGAGGGTCAGGGCGATGTCGTGCCGCTCGATGCCGGACTGTTCGGCGATGACGGCGGCGGCGGCCCGCGCGACCTCGAACGGGTCGGCAGCGGGGTCGTTCAGCGGGTTCTCGGTGCTCATGCCCCAACTCTAAAGGGCGGACTGCACGCTCAGTGCTCGCCGAGCGCCCGGTCCACCGCCGCCGTGATCTCGCCCTGGTCGAAGTGGTTCGCGATGACGATGACCTCGGCGTAGGTGTCACCGATCGCCTCGACGAACTCCTGACTCGTCAGGATCACGTTGGCGTCGTCGGAGACGTCCCGCACGGACGCGACGTCCGCCGCGACGACCGACGCAGACAGCCCGAGGGCGTCGAGCGCCTTCTCGGCGTTCAACTTGAGGATGCCGCTCGAGCCGATGCCGGCGCCGCAGATGGTCACGATCTTCACGCGGAGACCCCCATGATCGCGCGGACCTCGTCCGCCGTGGTCGCCGCCGCGATCCGTCCGGTCACGGTGGCGTCGTTGAACAGGTTCGCGATCTCGCCGATCGACTCCAGGTGGGTGCCGACCTCGGCCACCGCGAGCCCGAGCACCACACGGACGGGGTCGTTGTGCGGGTGGCCGAACGCCACCGGCGTCGCGAGCGTCACGATCGCGAGTCCGTCCCGCACGACGGCGCCACCCGGCCGGGCGTGCGCGAACGCGAGCCCCGGCGAGATGACGATGTACGGCCCGTGCTCCTCGACCATGCCGATCATGGCGTCGGTGTACTCGTCGGTGGTGGCGCCCGAGGCGACGAGCGCACCGCCGACCAGGCGCATCGCGTCACGCCACGCGGGCGCGTCCGCACCGAGGAGGACGGCGGTGTCCGGCAGCGGTGGCAGTCCCATGCGTCAGGCCTCCTGGTACCCGGCCGTGATGGTGGCGATGATCTCCTCGCGGTCCTCGAGCGGCAGGAACGACCCGAGCGCGGCGTTGATCTGGAACGCCGCCAGGTCGTCGAGGTCGTACCCGAACGTGCCGGCGAGCAGTGCGAGCTCCTTCGACAGCGAGGTCCCGCTCATCAGGCGGTTGTCGGTGTTCACCGTGACCCGGAAGCCGAGCTGGTAGAGCACGTCGAACGGGTGGTCGGCGAGGTCGTCGCCCCACGCGGCGATCGCCCCGGTCTGCAGGTTGGACGACGGCGAGACCTCGAGCGGGATCTCGCGGTCACGGACCCACGAGGCGACCTCGCCCAGGGAGGCCAGCGTCGAGCCGTCCCCGGCGTCGGACAGGGCGACGTCCTCGAAGATGCGGACGCCGTGCCCGAGGCGGAGCGCCCGGCCGTCGACCAGCGCGGAGCGGATGGACGCGAGCCCGTCGGCCTCGCCCGCGTGCACGGTGACGGGGAACAGTTCGGACGCCAGGTAGTCGAAGGCGGCGCGGTGGTTCGAGGCGGGGAACCCGGCTTCGGCACCGGCGATGTCGAAGCCGACGACCCCGGCGTCACGATGGCGGACGGCGAGCTCGGCGATCTCGAGCGACCGGTCGGCGTGCCGCATCGCGGTGACGAGCTGGCCGACGCGGATGCGCCCACCGGCGGCGTCGACGGCTTCCTCGATGCCGGCCTGCACGGCCTCCACCGTCTGGTCGAGGGTCAGTCCGCCCTGCAGGTGCTGCTCCGGCGCCCAGCGGACCTCGCCGTAGACGACGCCGTCGGCGACCAGGTCCTCGACGAACTCGCGGGCGATCCGGGTGAGCTGCGGCGCGGTCTGCATCACCGACGTGGTGACGTCGAACGTCTTCAGGTACTCGACCAGGGAGCCGGAGTTCGACTGGTCGGCGAACCACTGCCCGAGCTCGGCCGGGTCGGTGGTGGGGAGCGACACACCCGCCGAGGCCGCGAGCTCGATGATGGTCGCGGGCCGCAGGCCGCCGTCGAGGTGGTCGTGCAGCGAGACCTTCGGCAGGTCGTTGATGACCGCCCCGGCGTCGGGCAGGCGGTAGGTCGGGGCGTCGGCGCTCATGCCCCCAGGCTATCGGTGGTCACCGCCGCCGCGCAGGCACCTGTGCACAACCCACGACGGAAGACACTGGAGGCTCCCCACAGGTGTGCAGGGAGCCTCCGGTCGGTCGGGTGGCCGGGTTCAGGACCCGATGCGCTCGCGCACGATCGGCCCGCGTGCCGCGGCAGCGGAGCCCTCCGGGCCGATGGTCCACGCACCCTCGAGCGACTCCAACGCGCGCGGGATCCGCGACGCGTCGTCGGAGTGCAGCGTCCAGAGCGGCTGGCCCTCGGTCACGGTGTCCCCCGGCTTGACGTGGAGCTCGATGCCCGCACCGGCCTGCACCGGGTCCTGCGCACGGGCACGACCGGCCCCGAGCCGCCAGGCCGAGACGCCGAACGGCAGCGCGTCCTGCTGCGTGAGGACCCCCGACGTCGGCGCGGTGACGACGTGCTGTTCGCGGGCCACGGGCAACGTGGCGGACGGGTCCCCGCCCTGCGCCTCGATCATCCGACGCCAGGTGTCCATGGCGCGGCCGTCCGCGAGCGCTGCGGCGGGGTCGGCGTCGGGCAGTCCGGCCAGCGTGAGCATCTCGGTCGCGAGTGCCACGGTCAGCTCGACGACGTCGGCGGGGCCGCCGCCGGCGAGCACCTCGACCGACTCCCGCACCTCGAGCGCGTTGCCGATCGTCAGCCCGAGCGGGACCTCCATGTCGGTCAGCAGCGCCGAGGTCGCGACCCCGGCGTCGTTGCCGAGGTCGACCATGGTCTGCGCGAGCTCCCGGGACGCCTCGTACGTCGGCATGAACGCGCCGGACCCGAACTTGACGTCGAGCACGAGCGCCCCGGTGCCCTCGGCGATCTTCTTCGACATGATGCTCGACGCGATGAGCGGGATGCACTCGACCGTGCCGGTGATGTCGCGGAGCGCGTAGAGCTTCTTGTCCGCGGGTGCCAGGCCGGACCCGGCGGCGCAGATGACCGCGCCGACGTCCTGCAGCACCTGCATCATGCGGTCGTTCGAGATGGACGCCTGCCACCCGGGGATCGACTCGAGCTTGTCGAGCGTGCCGCCGGTGTGCCCGAGTCCGCGACCGGACAGCTGCGGCACGGCGACGCCGAACGACGCCACCAGGGGTGCGAGCGGCAGCGTGATCTTGTCGCCGACGCCACCGGTGGAGTGCTTGTCCACGGTCGTCTTGCCGAGCGACGAGAACGACATCCGCTCCCCCGACGCGATCATCGCGAGCGTGAGGTCCTTGATCTCGCGCCGCTCCATCCCGTTCAGGAAGATCGCCATCGCCATCGCGGCCATCTGCGGGTCCTCGACGTAGCCGCGGGTGTACGCGTCGACGAGCCAGTCCACCTCGGCGGTGCTGAGGGCCCCGCCGGAGCGCTTCGTACGGATGAGGTCGACGGTGTCGAACGGCTCGACGGCCATGCGGATCAGTGCTCCTGCTGGTAGGTGGCGAGGGTCCGCGGCCCGAAGGCGTCCGGCAGGACCTCGTCGATGGTGCGGATGCCGGAGAGCGTCTCGAGGAGCATGCCCTCGGTCGAGTGCTCGAACAGCAGCTGGCGGCAGCGGCCGCACGGCATCAGGGTCGCCCCGTCGCCGTCGACGCACGTGAACGCGACGAGCTTGCCGCCGCCGGTCATGTGCAGCTGCGACACGAGGGAGCACTCCGCGCAGAGCGTCACCCCGTAGCTCGCGTTCTCGATGTTGCAGCCGGAGACGATCCGGCCGTCGTCGGTGAGGGCCGCGGCGCCCACCGGGAACGACGAGTACGGCGCGTAGGCGCGCCGCATCGCGGCCGTGGCGGCGTCCCGCAGGGCGCCCCAGTCCACGTCGTCGACCGGGAGGCCCGTGGCGGCGTCCGCCGGGTCGGTGGCGGTGACCGCCTGGTCACCTGCAGCGTGTGCGTCGGTCATGTGTCGTGCCTCCAGGCCGTCAGCTCTTGATGTAGGGCTTGCCGGACGCGGCGGGGCCGCGCGACTGCCCGACCAGGCCGGCCACGGCGAAGATCGTCACCACGTACGGCAGCATCAGCAGGAACTCGCTCGGCACGGGCGAGCCGACCGCGCTGAGCGTGTTCTGCAGGTTCGACGCGAAGCCGAACAGCAGGGCGGCGAGCGTGGCCTTGATCGGGTCCCAGCGGCCGAAGATGACGGCGGCCAGGGCGATGTAGCCCGCGCCCGCTGTCATGTCCTTCGTGAACCCGCCGGTGGCGTCGAGCGTGAAGTACGCACCGCCGAGGCCCGCGATCGCACCGGCGAGGGAGACGTTCCAGAACCGGGTGCTCGTGACGTTGATGCCCACCGTGTCGGCGGCCTGCGGGTGCTCGCCGACGGCGCGGAGTCGCAGACCCCAACGGGTCTTGAACAGGCCGAAGGTGACGACCGCGACGGCGACGTAGGCCAGGTAGACGACGACCGACTGCTCGAAGAAGATCGGTCCGATGATCGGGATCTGGTGGAGCACCGGGACCTCGAACTTCGGGAACCGGATGCCGATGTTGAGCGTCTGCTGGTTCGGGGACAGCACCTGCGAGTACAGGAAGCCGGTCAGGCCCGAGATGAAGGCGTTGATGACGACACCGACGATGACCTGGTCGACGAGGTACTTGATGCTGAACGCCGCGAGGACGAACGACACGAGCACACCCGCGACGAGGGCACCGACGAGGCCGACCCAGGGCGACCCGGTGAGCGAGGCGATGAGCGCCGAGGTGAACGCACCGGCGAGGAACTGACCCTCGATCGCGATGTTCACCACGCCGACCCGCTCGGAGATGACGCCGCCGAGGGCACCGAAGACGAGCGGGACCGCGAGGCCGAGCGCACCGAAGAGCATGCCGGGGATGGTGATCGAGTCGCCGGCGACCGCCCATGCGAGGAAACCGACCACGAAGACGATCGCGAACACCGAGGTCACCCAGAGCGGCACACGTCGCGAGGCACGGGTCTCGACGATCGCGTACACCGTGGCGAGCGCGAGCAGCACGGTGACGACGATCCCGGTGGCCGTCGCCGGCAGCGGGAGGTTCGGCAGCGCGAAGAAGTCGCCCTTCGACGCCAGGCGGAGCGTCGCCGTTCCGGGGCGGTGTCCGAAGCCGAACAGCACGAGCGCGAGCAGCGTGAACACGCCGTACCCGATCGGGAGCTTCCAGCTGCGGGTCGTCTCGACCGGGCGGTCGTCCAGGGGCATGCGCGGCGCGGCCGCGGTGGGGCTGATGGTGCTCATGCGGCGACCGCCTTCTTGCTGGTCTTGCTCGTCTTCGTGCGCTTGCGTGCACCCGGCTGCGGGATCCGGAAGATCGCGCGGACGAGCGGCGGCGCCGCGATGAAGAGGACGATGAGGGCCTGGATGACGCCGACGATGTCGATCGGGATGCCGTTGGCGGCCTGCATGGCGTAGCCACCGTTCTTCAGGACGCCGAACAGGATCGCCGCCCAGAACACGCCCCACGGCTTGGAGCGGCCGAGCAGTGCCACGGTGATGGCGTCGAAGCCGATGCCGGCGTCGATGCCCGAGGTGAAGCCCGTGGTGACGGCACCCTGCACCTGGTAGGCGCCGGCGATGCCGACCAGGGCACCGGAGATGACCATGACCCAGATGGTCAGCGACGGGACGCTCATGCCGGCCACGCGGGCGGCACGGGGGTTCTCACCGATGGTGCGGAACCGGAAGCCGAGCGACGACTTGTTGACGAGCCACCAGACGACGACGACCGCGATGATCGCGACGACGAACCCGAGGTCCACGCCGTACCGCACGCCGAAGAGCTGCGGCAGGAGCGCGCTGTCCTTCGTGGCGGGCGAGATCGGGTTGCTGCTGCCCGGGGCCTGGAGCAGGCCCGGGGTGCGGAGCAGGTAGCTGACCAGGTAGAGCGCGACGTAGTTGAGCATGATCGTGACGACCACCTCGTTCGCACCCGTCCGGGCCTTGAGCACCCCGACGATGCCGCCCCAGACCGCGCCGCCGACGATGCCGGCGAGGATCGTGAGCGGGATGTGGATCGCGGCGGGACCGTCGAACGAGAACCCGACCCAGCCGGCGGCAGCGGCGCCCATCAGGATCTGCCCCTGGCCGCCGATGTTGAACAGTCCGGCGCGGAACGACAGCGCGATCCCGAGCCCGGCGGCGATGAGCGGCACCGAGTAGTCGACGGAGCGCGTGAGCGGCCCGATCGCCTGCTGGAAGGAGTCCGCACCGAAGTTGAACACCGACCCTTGGAACAGCGAGGCGTAGGCGCCGCCGACCGCGGTGCCGATCGCCTGGAGCATGTCGGTGGGGCGGGCGAAGAAGTACCCGGCGGTGGCACGGACGTTCTCGTCCGTCACCGCGATGAGGATGCCGCACGCGACCAGCGCGAGGACGACGGCGAGCACCGTGACGAGCACGGAGCCGTTCAGGATCCCCTGCAGGGCGGCCTGCCAGCGGTCACCACCGGCGCCGTTGCGGCGCTCGGTGTCCTCCGCCGAGTCCGTCATCAGGTGCGGGGTCGACTCGACCTCCTGCAGACGGTCGTCGGTGAGCGGGGCGTCCGCGGTGCCGTGCGCAGCCGGGGTCGGCTGCTGCGTGTTGTCTGGTTCCTGCGCGGTCACGCGGCCAGCTCCGTTCCTTCAGGGATCTCCCCGGCCATCATGAGGCCGAGGACGTCGCGGGGGGTGGTCGCGGGGACGATGCCGACGATGCCGCCGCGGTACATCACGGCTATCCGGTCGGCCAGGGCCACGACCTCGTCGAGCTCGGTGGAGACGACGATGACCGGCACACCGGTGTCGCGGGTGGCGACGATGCGCTTGTGGACGAACTCGATCGAGCCGACGTCGATGCCGCGGGTGGGCTGCGCGGCGACGAACAGCCGCAGCTCACGGCTCAGTTCGCGCGCCAGGACGATCTTCTGCTGGTTGCCACCGGAGAGCCGACCGGCCGCGGTGGTGCGACCCGGCGTCCGGATGTCGAACTCGGCGATCTTCTCGTCGGCGAAGGCGTCGCGCTCGGCCGAGCGGATCGTGCCGGCGCGGACGAACTCGGCGTGGTCGGCCCGGTCGAGCATCAGGTTCTCGGCGATGGTGAACTCGCCGACCAGGCCGTCCTCCTTGCGGTCCTCGGGGACGAAGCCGACGCCGGCGTCGAGCACCTGCTTGACGCTCCGGCCGGTGAGTTCCTTGCCGTCGAGGGTGATGCGGCCGGCGTGGGCGGGCTCGAGGCCGATGATCGCCTCGGTGAGCTCGGTCTGCCCGTTGCCCTGCACCCCGGCGATCGCCAGGACCTCGCCGCGGCGCACCGTGAAGGAGACGTCGTCGACGAGCACGATGCCGGACGGGTCGGTCACGGTCAGGTTCTCGACGACCAGGGCGTCCGCGCCGCCGGTCGCAGGAGCCTTGTCGACCACGAGCGAGACGGCACGGCCGACCATCAGCGCGGCCAGCTCGTTGTTCGTGGCGGTCGGCGATGCCTCGCCGACGACCTTGCCGAGGCGGATGACCGTGATGCGGTCGGCGACCTCGCGCACCTCGCGGAGCTTGTGGGTGATGAAGACGATCGCGGTGCCGGCTTCGCGGAGCTGGCGCATGATGCCCATCAGCTCGTCGGTCTCCTGCGGGGTGAGGACGGCCGTCGGCTCGTCGAACACCAGCACGGAGGCGTCGCGGGACAGCGCCTTGATGATCTCGACGCGCTGCTGCACGCCGACGGGCAGGTCCTCGACCTTGGCGTCGGGGTCGACGTCGAACCCGAAGCGGTCGGAGATCTCCTGCACGCGCTTGCGGGCACCGGCCAGGTCGAGCCGCCCGCCGAAGGTGGTCTGCTCCTGCCCCAGCATGACGTTCTCGGCGACGGTGAACACGGGCACGAGCATGAAGTGCTGGTGCACCATGCCGATGCCGGCGCGCATGGCGTCACCGGGGCCGTCGAAGTCCTGCACCACGTCGTCGAGCAGGATCTCGCCCTCGTCGGCGTCGTACAGGCCGTACAGGACGTTCATCAGGGTGGACTTGCCGGCGCCGTTCTCACCCAGGAGGCAGTGGACCTCACCCGGCTCGACGGTGAGCGAGATGTGGTCGTTGGCGACCAGGGCGCCGAACCGCTTGGTGATGCCGCGGAGTTCGAGCTTCATGTTCGGGAGTCTATTTCTGTCTCGCGCGCGCCACGCGGGCGCACGGTGTCGCGTGCAGCCCGCGGATGCACGATGTGGTGTGCGCCACCGGCGCACGATGTGGTGTGCGCCGCCGGGCGCACGATGTGGTGTGCGCCACCCGGGCGCACGAGAACGCGGGCGAGGGATGCTCCCCCGCCCGCGTTCATCGGGTCAGGACTGGGTCTTGACCTTGATCGAGCCGTCGATGATGCCGGCCTTCACGTCGTCGAGCTCGCCCTGCAGGCCCTTGTCGACCTTGGACTCGAAGTCGTGGAACGGCGCGATGCCGACGCCGTCGTTCTCGAGGGTGCCCACGTACGGGTCCTTCGAGAACTTGTCGTCAGCCGCCTGCTCGACGACGTCCTTCACGGCCGGGCGCATGCCCTTCTCGACCGAGGTGAAGGCGATGTCCTTGTAGCGGGGGTCGGCCTCGTAGAGGTCGCTGTCCGCACCGATCAGGACGGAGCCGTTGTCGGCGTCCTTGATGGCCTCGGCAGCGGACTGGTAGATCGGGCCACCGACGGGCAGGATCACGTCGGCGTCCTGGTCGAGGAGCGTCTGCGCGACCGACTTGGCCTGCGTGCCGGCCTCGAAGCCACCGGTGAAGGAGCCCTTGCCGGTGTCGACGTTCCAGCCGACGACCTTGACGTCCTTGTCCTTCTGCTCGTTGTAGTACTTCACGCCGTCCGCGAAGCCGTCCATGAAGATGGTGACGGTCGGGATCTGCATGCCACCGAAGGTGCCGACGACGCCGGTCTTCGAGTAGGACGCCGCCGCGTAGCCGGCGAGGAACGCCGCCTGCGAGGTGTCGAACGTGATCGGCTTGACGTTCTTCGCGTCGATCGAGTTGTCGTCGATGATCGCGAAGTCGGTGTCGGGGTTCGCAGCGGCCTGCTTCTTCGTGGCGTCGGCCAGGTTGAAGCCGACGGTCACGACGAGGTTGCAGTTCTGGCCGATGAGCTGCTCGATGTTCGAGTCGTAGACGGTGGCGTCCTTCGACTCGGCCTCCTTGTAGGTGGCACCGAGGTCCTTGGCGGCGTCCTTCATGCCCTCGTAGCCGAGCTGGTTGAACGACTTGTCGTCGAACCCACCGGCGTCGGAGACCATGCAGGGGCGGAAGTCGGTCTTCTTCGCCGAGTCGGTGGTGGACGGCGCCGAGGCGCAGCCGGCCAGGACGGCGACGGTGCCGGCGAGCGCGAGGCCGCTGAGGACGACCTGTCGGGTACGAGATGTCACGGGTTGGTTCCTCCGGGGAGCGTGCCCGGACCACGTGCGTTCCGGGCGATCGTGGCGACAGTACACGACCGTCGGGTCGGTACAGGACCCGTTGCGGGGGTCCTGCGGATCGGTTACGGGATCGCGACCCCGCCGAAACGCGCCCGTAACGCGGGGCCACCCACGCACCCCCAGTTCGAGGGGTTTGTCGATGGAGCGCTACAGGACGTCGCCGCGGCCGCTGATCTTCAGGGCATCCACGACGCCCTTGACCCGCTGTGCGTTCGCGCTGGTGGTGACGAGCAGCGCGTCCGGGGTGTCCACGACGACGATGTCCTCGACGCCGATGAGCGAGATGAGCCGCTGGCTGTGCGAGATCACGATGCCGCTCGACGAGTCCGCCAGGATGCGGGCACCGTCCCCGAGCACGGCGAGGTTGTTCGGCCGGCCGCCGGACTGCAGCTTGGCGAGGGAGGCGAAGTCGCCCACGTCGTCCCAGTCGAAGTCACCGGGGACGACCGCCATGCGTCCGGCAGCGGCGGCGGGCTCGGCGACCGTGTAGTCGATCGCGATCTTCTCGAGCATCGGCCAGACGGCATCGACGACGGCGCCGCGGGCCGAGGTGTCCCACGCGTCGGCGAGTTCGTTGATGCCCGCGAGCAGCTCGGGCTTCGTCCGGCCGATCTCGGCGAGCAGCACGTCGGCGCGCGCGATGAACATGCCGGCGTTCCAGAGGTAGTTGCCCTGCTCGACGTACGAGCGGGCGGTGTCGAGGTCCGGCTTCTCGACGAAGGACTTCACCGCGTGTGCGGTCGGGGCACCTTCGATGTCGAGCCCGGCGGTGTCGGCGTTGATGTAGCCGAAGCCGATCGCGGGTTCCGTCGGGGTGATGCCGATGGTGGTGACGTAGCCGGCGCGGGCGACGGCGACGGCTTCGCGGACCGAACGGCGGAAGCCGCGGGCGTCCCCGATGACGTGGTCGGCGGCGAACGAGCCGATGACGACGTCGGGCTCGCGGCGCACCAGGATCGCCGCGGCCAGGCCGATGGCCGCCGTGGAGTCCTTCGGTTCGCTCTCGAGCACCACGTTGTGGTCCTCGACGCCGGGCAGCTGCGACTCCACCGCGACCCGGTGCGCACGGCCGGTGACGACCATGATCCGCTGGTCGCCGGCGAGCGGCGCCAGGCGGTCCCAGGTCTGCCGCAGCAGCGAGGTGCCGGAACCCGTCAGGTCGTGCAGGAACTTGGGTGCGTCCGCGCGCGACAACGGCCACAGGCGCGATCCAATGCCCCCTGCGGGGATGATCGCGTAGAAGTCTTCGAGAGCGTCAGCCACGCGCTCACCGTACCGGTCCCACCGGGCGGATCCTGGGTGGTCTCCGCACGATTCCCGCATGCGGGCTCCCGCAGCGTTGTTCACCCGGCGCGCGCGTCCCGTTCACGTCGTCGGCCCCGCCGGGTCACGTCACGCCCGGAGCATGGGCAGCACCATGAGCGCACGCAGCGTGGAGCGCGGCACGTCCCCCCGGACCGTCGCCGTCGTGACCGAGAGCTTCCTGCCCACCCTCAACGGCGTGACCACCAGTGTCCTGGCGGTCCTCGACCACCTGGAACGACGGGGTCACCGCGCGGTCGTGATCGCCCCGGACACCCCCGGCCTGGCGCAGTTCCGGTCGCGCAGCGCCGTCGAGCGCTACCGCTCCTTCGACGTCCACCGCATCCCCGCCGTCGCCTACCGCCAGTTCCCGGTGGCACTCCCCCACCCGGTGCTCGACACGATCCTCGCCGCCTCCGGCGCCGACGTGCTCCACGCCGCCAGTCCGTTCCTGCTGGGTGGGCGCGCGATCACGGCAGCCGGGAGGCTCGGCATCCCCTCCGTCGCCGTCTTCCAGACCGACGTGGCCGGGTTCGCCCGCCGCAACGGCCTGACCGCGACCGTCCCGTTGGTGCGGAAGATCCTCGGACGCATCCACGCCGGCGCCTCGCTGACGCTCGCCCCGTCGAGCGCGACGGCCGCGATGCTCGCCGAAGAGGGCGTGCCCCGCGTCGCCCGCTGGGGTCGCGGCGTCGACACCGAGCTGTTCCACCCCGCACGCCGGTCGACCGGGCACGTGCGGGCGCTCCGACGCCGCCTGGCCCCGAACGGCGAGACCATCGTCGGGTACGTCGGACGCCTGGCCCCGGAGAAGGAGGTCGAGCGGCTCGCCGAACTCGGCGGCGTCCCCGGCATCCGGGTCGTCGTGGCCGGAGGGGGTCCGTCGCGGGCGATGCTCGAACGGCGGCTCCGGCACCTCGACGTCACCTTCACCGGCCCCCTGCGCGGCGACGCACTCGCCGACGCGTACGCGTCGCTCGACCTGTTCGTGCACACCGGTCCGGCCGAGACCTTCGGGCAGACCCTGCAGGAGGCCCACGCCTCCGGCCTGCCGGTGATCGCACCGGCGTCCGGCGGCCCGCTCGACCTGGTCGCCCCGGGGCTCGACGGCGAGCTCTACGACGCCGATGCGCCGCAGGCCCTGCGGCACGCGGTCCTGCGGCTGCACCACGACCGCGCGCTGGCGGAGCGGATGGGTTCCGCCGGTCGGCTCCGGCTCGAGGGCACCACCTGGGAGGCCGTCGGCGACCAGCTCCTCGACCACCACGACACGGCCCGCACCATCGGCGCGCCGCCCGTCGGACGGGGCCTCCGGGCAGGTCGGGACGAGAAGGTCAGCGCCCGCGCATAGGATGGGTCGTGTTCCACACGAACACGAACGGCAAGGGCTCGCCGATCGGGCGAGCCCGTCCTATGGAAGGACGAGCTCATGGCTGAGCACACCGGCGGGGGTACGGCGACCGCGGTGCCCGACGTCTCGATCGAAGCCCCGCGGGCTTCTCGGACGCCACAGGGCACGCTCTACCGCGGATCGATCGGGATGTGGTCGTGGGTCCTCCACCGCATCACCGGCGTCGCGATCTACTTCTTCCTGCTCGTGCACATCCTCGACACGGCGCTCGTGCGGCTCTCCCCCGAGGCGTACAACGCGGTCATCGGCACGTACAAGACCCCGATCATGAACCTCGGCGAGATCGCGCTGGTCATGGCCATCGTGTTCCACGCCTTCAACGGCCTGCGGATCATCCTGATCGACTTCTGGTCGAAGGGCCCGAAGTACCAGCGGGCCATGTTCTGGATCGTCATGGTCCTGTGGGCGGTGGCGATCGCGGGCTTCCTGCCCCGCCAGCTCATGAACCTCGTCGCGGACTTCAACTGAGGGGCACGAAGATGACCACGCAGATCGTCGAACCTCCCCGCTCGGCCGCAGCCGCCCGCAGCACCACCAACTGGGAGAAGTGGGGCTGGATCTACATGCGCGCCTCGGGCGTGCTGCTCGTCGTGCTGATCTTCGGCCACCTCTTCGTCAACATGGTGGCCGGCGAGGGCGTGAAGCAGATCGACTTCGCCTTCGTCGCCGGCAAGTGGGCCAACCCCTTCTGGAAGGTCTGGGACTCGCTCATGCTGGTCCTCGCCCTCATCCACGGCTCGAACGGCATGCGCACGATCGTCAACGACTACGTGTCGAAGCCGGGCATCCGGAAGACGCTCCTCGTCGCGATCCTGGCCGCCTGCGTCGTGCTGATCGTCCTCGGGCTCCTCGTCTGCTGGACCTTCGACCCGTGCCCCGCCGGCGCCGCTGCCGCCGACCTGCCGTCCTTCTGCCCGGCGCAGTAGCACCACCACCGTTGCTGCCCGCGTTCCCACCGTCTACGGAAAGACCCCTGTGACCGAGACCACCGTCCACCACCACCAGTTCGACATCGTCATCATCGGCGCCGGAGGCGCGGGCATGCGAGCCGCGATCGAAGCCGGCCCGAAGGCGAAGACGGCCGTCATCTCGAAGCTCTACCCCACCCGGTCGCACACCGGTGCGGCGCAGGGCGGGATGGCCGCGGCCCTCGCGAACGTCGAAGAGGACTCGTGGGAGTGGCACACCTTCGACACGATCAAGGGCGGCGACTACCTGGTCGACCAGGACGCCGCCGAGATCCTCGCGAAAGAGGCGATCGACGCCGTCATCGACCTCGAGAACATGGGCCTGCCGTTCAACCGCACGCCCGAGGGCAAGATCGACCAGCGCCGTTTCGGTGGGCACACCCGCGACCACGGCAAGTCCCCGGTCCGCCGGGCCTGCTACGCTGCCGACCGCACCGGGCACATGATCCTGCAGACGCTGTTCCAGAACTGCGTGAAGCTCGGCGTCGAGTTCTACAACGAGTTCTACGCGCTCGACCTCATCATGGTCGACGTCGTCGGTGACGACGGTGTCACCCGCCAGCAGCCGGCCGGCGTCGTCGCGTTCGAGCTCGCGACCGGTGAGCTGCACGTCTTCCACGCCAAGGCGATGATCTTCGCGACCGGCGGCTTCGGCAAGATGTACAAGACCACCTCGAACGCGCACACCCTGACCGGCGACGGCGTCGGAATCGTGTGGCGCAAGGGCCTGCCGCTCGAGGACATGGAGTTCTTCCAGTTCCACCCGACCGGACTCGCCGGGCTCGGCATCCTGCTGACCGAGGGCGCCCGCGGCGAGGGCGCGATCCTCCGGAACGCCTCGGGCGAGCGCTTCATGGAGCGGTACGCCCCCACCATCAAGGACCTCGCACCGCGTGACATCGTCGCGCGCTGCATGGTGCAGGAAGTGGCCGAGGGTCGGGGTGCCGGACCGAACAAGGACTACGTGCTGCTCGACTGCACGCACCTGGGGGCCGAGGTCCTCGAGACGAAGCTGCCGGACATCACCGAGTTCGCCCGCACGTACCTCGGCGTCGACCCGGTCGTCGAGCCGGTGCCCGTCATGCCGACCGCGCACTACGCGATGGGCGGGATCCCGACGAACGTCAAGGCCGAGGTCCTGTACGACAACACCACCGTCGTCCCCGGCCTGTACGCCGCCGGCGAGTGCGCCTGCGTCTCCGTGCACGGCTCCAACCGACTCGGCACCAACTCGCTGCTCGACATCAACGTCTTCGGCAAGCGCTCGGGCAACAACGCCGCCGAGTGGGTCCAGACCGCCGAGTTCCTCCCCCTGCCGGAAGACCCGGCGGCCGGCGTCCGCGGCATGCTCGACCAGCTCCGTGCCTCGACCGGCACCGAGCGCGTCTCCGCCCTCCGCAAGGAACTGCAGGAGGAGATGGACAAGAACGCGCAGGTGTTCCGCACGGACGAGTCGCTCGCCCGTGTCACCGAGACCCTGCACACGCTCCGCAACCGCTTCATGCAGGTCTCCGTGCAGGACAAGGGCAAGCGGTTCAACACCGACCTGCTCGAGGCCGTCGAGCTCGGGTTCCTGCTCGACCTGGCCGAGGTCGTCGTCTACTCGGCGCGCAACCGCAAGGAGAGCCGCGGCGGCCACATGCGCGACGACTACCCGAAGCGCGACGACGAGAACTACATGCAGCACACCATGGCGTACCTGACGGGCGACCCGCACTCGTCACTCGCCGACGACCACATCACGCTCGACTGGAAGCCCGTCGTCATCACGCGGTACCAGCCGATGGAGAGGAAGTACTGAGATGACCGACACCCTGGTCTCCGAGGCACCCCGCACCGACACCGTGCAGGACGCCCCTCCCGGATCCTTCTCCGTCACGGTCATCGTCCGTCGCTTCGATCCCGACGTCGACGACGAGCCGCGCTGGCAGGACTTCGACGTCATGATGCTGCCGACCGACCGCATCCTCGACGCCCTGCACAAGATCAAGTGGGAGCAGGACGGGTCCCTGACCTTCCGCCGCTCGTGCGCGCACGGCGTGTGTGGTTCCGACGCGATGCGCATCAACGGTCGCAACCGCCTGGCGTGCAAGACCCTGATCAAGGACCTCGACGTCTCGAAGCCGATCTACGTCGAGGCGATCAAGGGCCTGCCGCTCGAGAAGGACCTCGTCGTCGACATGGAGCCCTTCTTCCAGAGCTACCGCGAGGTGCAGCCCTTCCTGCAGTCCTCGTCGGCCCCGACGCCCGGCAAGGAGCGTGTGCAGTCCGTCGCCGACCGCGCCCGCTTCGACGACACCACGAAGTGCATCCTCTGCGCCGCGTGCACGTCGTCCTGCCCGGTGTTCTGGACCGACGGGCAGTACTTCGGCCCCGCCGCGATCGTGAACGCACACCGGTTCATCTTCGACTCCCGCGACGACGCCGCGAACGTCCGTCTCGACATCCTCAACGACAAGGAAGGCGTCTGGCGCTGCCGCACGACCTTCAACTGCACCGACGCGTGCCCCCGTGGCATCCAGGTGACGAAGGCGATCTCCGAGGTCAAGCAGGCGATCATGCGCGGCCGCGCGTAGTCCCGGCTCCGTCCAAGGCCCAGCACCACGTCGACCGATAGGCTCCCGACCATGACGTTCGCGGACACCCGCCCCATCCTCGACCAGCTCGGCTACACGACCCGGTACGTGCAGCTCCCCGGCGAGACCCTGCACGAACCGCCGGTCGAGGGGGCGCTCCGCATCGTCCAGCCCGACGCCTCCGGCTACGCGCTCGAGGTGGTCGACTACGGCACGGCTCGTCGTCTCGCGCAGGCCACGGGCGAGGACGACGCGGTCGAGATGCTGCGCCGCTTCCTGAACCGTCCGTTCCCGGAGCCGCGCGACATCCCTCGTCATGAGCTCGAGGGGCTCCGCGACCGCGCAGCGTCGACCTACCCGCAGCTCGCGCAGCAGGTCGCACAGGCCGGCGAGCAGGGGCTGACCATCCAGATCCCGGCCGGTGTCCCCGTCGACCGCATCGGTGGCCCGGACGGCTACCTGCTGCACCCGCTCGACACCCCGCTGCCCAGCCGGTCACTGCCCCCGCACGTGACCTCCTCGCCGGAGACCCACCGCTACGTCGTCGACCGGC
The DNA here is from genome assembly GCF_003234735.1 of Curtobacterium sp. MCLR17_040. Taxonomy (NCBI): domain Bacteria; kingdom Bacillati; phylum Actinomycetota; class Actinomycetes; order Micrococcales; family Microbacteriaceae; genus Curtobacterium; species Curtobacterium sp. MCLR17_040. Next base: position 66,474 of record NZ_QKTE01000017.1, read on the forward strand.
CGTTCCTGGTGAACGTCCGCTTCGTCCAACCGTGGTTCGAGCAGCCGGGTGGCGCCCTGCGCTTCCAGGTCGCCGACCCGTCGGCCACCGTGCGTGACCTGGTGGTCGACGGCGCGCTGGTCCGCCTCCGGGTCGTCTGAGCCCACCGATACACGAACAGCCCGCCCCGCGCTCGATGCGTGGGGCGGGCTGTTCTCGTTCGTGGAGCTACCGCAGGTCGGGGCGGTCGTACCGCGCACCGGCCGGGTTCGACGGCAGGCAGCCGAACACGATGGCCGCGGGGCTCGCGATGAGCGACACGAGCCAGAGCGGGCCCGGCAGGTTCGCGTCGTGGAGTCGGCGCCACGCGAGTGCCAGGTTCGGCACGAGGGTGGCGAGCCACCACAGTCCGAAGAGCCCGAGCAGCACGAAGGCGAACGGCGAAGGCGCCCCCGACACGTCGCGCGAGTACCCGTAGTCGTCCACGACGGTGGTGGACGGGCTGGTGGCGATCAGCAGGGCGATGAAGCCCCCGTAGAGCACGATCGTGACGATGGCGTTGGCCAGGAACCAGTACCAGTACTCACTGCGACCGGCACGGCCGTCGAAGCGGGCGTACTTCTTGAAGAACCGGAGGAAGGCGTCGAGGAACCCGATGCCGTACCAAGGGGCCCACAGCGGCGGAACGCCATCCGGGCCGACCGGTATCGGCTCCGCCAGTTGCGGGTACCCACCGACGTACGGCTGGGCGTACTGCTGGTACGGCTGCTGTCCGTAGCCGGGCTGCTGTCCGTAGCCAGGCTGCTGCCCGTAGCCAGGCTGCTGCCCGTAGCCAGGCTGCTGCCCGTAACCAGGCTGCTGTCCGTAACCCGACTGCTGCCCGTAACCCGACTGCTGCCCGTACCCGGGCTGCCCGCCGGAGCCCGGCTGCCCGTGAGCAGGCTGGTCACCGGAGCCCGGCTGCCCCTGAGGCTGACCGCCACCCGGCTGACCCCACTGCGGCATCCCGTCGTTGCTCATCGACCGACCCCGGGCCGGTCGTACCGCGCGCCCCGCGAGTTCGACGGCAGCAACCCGAAGACGATGCCGACGACGCCGACGAACAGCGCGATGATCCAGAGCGCCCCGGACAGGTTCGCGTCGTGCAGGCGCCGCCAGCCGAGGGCGAGCGACGGCACCAGGGTCGCGAGACCCCAGAGCGCCAGCAGGACGAGCACGACCCAGAAGACCGGCGGGACCGGGTCGACGACGGTGATCTCGTTGCCGTAGTAGTCGACGGTCCGGCTGTTGAGCGTGGTGAGGCGGATGACCGTCCCGATGGCCACGAGTGCCCCGGTGACGATCGTGTTCGCCAGGAACCACCACCAGAACTCACTCCGGCTCGCACGGCCGCTGAACGTGGCGTACTTCGCGAAGAAGCGCGCAACTGCCTTCGGGAACGAGATCCCGTACCACGGTGCCCATCGCGGCGGCGTCCCCGCGGCGTCGGTCTGCTGACCGGGCTGCTGCGGGGGCGCCCACTGCTGCGTGCTCTCGGTCATCGGGCGCCCTGCGGACGGTCGAAGCGCGCGCCCTGCGGGTTCGAGGGCAGCAGGCCGAAGACGATGCCGACGATGCCGACGAAGATCGCGATGATCCACAGCGCACCGGGGAGGTTCGCGTCGTGCAGTCGGCGCCAGCCGAGGGCGAGCGTCGGGATGATGATCGCGAGTCCCCAGAGCAGGAACAAGATGCCCGAGATGACGAAGAGCGCGGACGGCTCGGTGACGGTGGACTGGACGCTGGTCGACGTCGAGGACGACATCGACACGGTCGAGCGCTCGGAGGTCGCGAAACCGATGGCGTACAGGATGCCGAGGACGATGCCGACGATCGCGTTGGCGAGGTACCACCACCAGAACTCGCTCCGGCTGGCACGACCGCTGAACGTGGCGTACTTCTTGAAGAAGCGGCCGACGGCCTTGCCGAACGAGATCCCGTACCACGGCGCCCAGAGCGGCGGTTCACCGTTCGGTCCGGTCGGAGGCTGCTGGCCGTACTGCGGCGCGCCGCCGTACTGCGGTGCGCCGCCGAACTGGGCGTTCGGCTGGTTGTTCGGATCCTGCGGGTACTGGTCGCTCACGTGGTCCCCCTCGAGTGTTGGCTGATGTTCGCGTCTGAGTCAACCAGAACTCCTGAGCGGCGGTCAGAACCGGTACCGCGCGTCACCCCTGCAGCGGACGGTCGTACTGCTGCCCCTGCGGGTTCGACGACATCAGCCCGATGATCAACGAGAACAGGATGCCGATCGGCGGGATGATGAACAACAGGGCGAGCAAGCCACTGAGGTTGACGTCGTGCAGCCGTCGCACGGTCAACGCGATGAACCCGAGTGCGCAGGCCAGGCTCCAGAGACTGCCGAGTCCGTCTGAGCCGTCGTCGACGAACGGCAGCACGTCGAACCCGCTGCCGATGATGCCGGCGGCAGCCGAACCGATCAGGTACCAGAGCGCCCAGAACCAGTACTCCGACTGACTGGCCCGACCGTCGAAGCGCACGTACTTCTTCCAGAAGCGCAAGAACGCCTGGGGGAAGGGGATGCCGTACCAGGGTGCCCAGAGCGGCGGCTCGGACCTCCCACCACTCGGCCGACCCGGACCGGGCTGACCGTACTGCCCCGGAGGCTGCTGCCCCCACGGTTGCTGTCCGTACGGGCCCTGCTGCTGGCCGTACGGGTCACGGGGCGGGTACTGGTCGCTCATCGGTCGGTTCCTTCCGGCGCGGCTGTCGGTCCACACAGAGTGTGGCACTCGCCCGCCCCGGTGAGCGTCATCCGCCCGGACGACACCTGACCCGACCGAGGACCTGGCGCGACGATGCTGTCAGGGCAGGAGCGCGAGCTTGCCCCCGGGGTGCCCGGACTCCAGCAGCTCCGCCGCCGCCTTCGCCTCCGCCAGCGGGAAGGTCCGCGCCACCGGGACCTCGAGCTGTCCGGCACCCGCGAGGTCGATGAGCCGCTGCCGCACCGAGTCACGGAAGGCCTTGCTCGCCGGCTGCGCGCCGCCCACCGCGGCGATCCCGTCCGATGCGGCCCGCGCCTGCGCGGCGATCGTCACGATCCGTGACCGGTCCGCGACCAACGCGAGCGAGACGTCGACGGCCTCGTCGGTGCCGACGCAGTCCAGTGCCACGTCGATGCCGGACGGAGCGAGATCACGGACACGCGCCTCCAGGCCGTCGCCGTACGCGACCCACTCGCCACCGAAGCGTCGCACGACGTCCGCACCACGCTCCGACGCGGTGCCGATGACGCGGGTGCCGAGCAGCCGCAGCTGCTGGAGCAGGCTGACGCCGACCGCGCCCGAGGCGCCGTGCACCAGGACGGTGTCGCGCCCCTCGGCGCGGGTGACACGGAGCATGTCGGCGGCGGTCGAGCCGGCGAGGAGCAGGTTGGCGGCCTCCGGGAAGCCGAGCGAAGCGGGCTTCGCGAAGACGTCGACCGCAGGCACCGTGACCGACTCGGCCCAGCCGCCGCTGACGCGGAACGCGAGGACCTCGTCGCCGACCGCTCCCCCACCCGACGAGATCTCGGTGTCGGGGCCGACGGCGGACAGGACGCCGGCGACCTCGTACCCGACGGCGATCGGCAGGTCAGCGGGGTCGCCCTGGCGGGTGTGCTTGGTGTCGGCCGGGTTCATGCCGGCGGCGCGGACGTCGATCGTGACCTCGCCGGGGCCGGGTACCGGCACCTCCGCCTCGACGTACTCCAGGACTTCGCTGCCGCCGAACCGTGGGGCCACCCAGTGCTTCGTCATGCGGGCGACGGTACGCGTCGCGACCCCGGAACGGACGGGAGGCCCGTCACCAGCTGGTGACGGGCCTCCCGTCCGTCCGTGCGGACGTCGTCAAGCCGCCCTTGCGGACGTCATCAGGCGCGCGCGGACCGGATCCGCTCGGTGAACGCGGCGTGCAGCGGGTGCTCCGCGGTGAGACCGGTGATCTGCGTGGCGACGTCCGCGTCGGACGCGTCCGACGCCAACAGCGCCTGCAGTTCGACGCTCTGCTCGTCGTCCGCGACGTCGAAGCGGAGCGCCGCGGCCATCGCGTCGAGGAGCGCGGTCGGCTCGGTGCCGTCCTCGGCCAGCGCGGCGGCGGGCGAGACGAACCGCTCGTCGCGCGACAGCTTGCGGAGCGGCTGACGGCCGACGCGGGTCACCGTGTCGGGCAGGTGCGGGTTCTCGAACCGGCCGATGATGGCCTGCACGTACGCGCGGTGCACCTCGGGGTCGAGCTCGTGCCGGCGGATGAGCAGGTCGCTCGTCTCGGCGAGCACGGACTCGAGCTCGGAGCGCACGGCGGGGATCGCGATGGCGTCCGAGATCTTGTCGGCCCCGGCGACGAAGCCGTGGTACGCGACGGTGGCGTGCCCGGTGTTGACGGTGAAGAGCTTGCGCTCGATCGAGGCGGCGAGGCCGTCGACGTAGTGCGCGCCGGGGATCTCCGGCTCGTTCCCACCGAACGGCGTGCGGTCGATGGCCCACTCGAAGTAGGTCTCGACGGTCACGTCGAGTCCGCCGCCCTCGGGCTGCGCGGGCACGATGCGGTCGACGGCGGTGTTCGCGAAGACGGCCTTGGCCAGGGCGGCCTCGCGGCCGTCCTCGGGCAGGGCGGCGACGATGAACTCGCGCAGGCGGTCCGTGGCGTTGAGGGCGTTCTCGCACGCCATGACGGCGATCGGTGCGGCGTCCGCGTCGCGGGCGACGAGCGCACGGGCGATGACCGGGGCGATGAACTTCAGGACGTTCGGGCCGACGGCGCACGTGACGATCGCGGCCTTCGCGACCTCGGCGACCACGCCGTCCTCGTCCTGTGCGCTGTTCAGCGCGCGGAAGTTGGTGACCTCGTGGTCCTGGGCGCCTGCCCCGACCTCGTGCACGGTGTACGAGTCGGCTGCGGCCAGGGCGTCGATGAGCGTTGCGGCGACGTCGGCGAAGACGACCTCGTACCCGGCCTCGTGGAGCAGGAGCCCGACGAAGCCACGGCCGATGTTGCCGGCGCCGAAGTGGACGGCGGTGCTGGTGCTCACTCGTTGACCTCTCCGAGGATCGAGAGGATCGCAGCGGTGTCGGCCGCGTCGGTGAGCTTCTGGACCTCGTCCTCGTCGGAGAACACGATCGCGATCTTCGACAGGATGTCGAGGTGCTCGTTGTTCACGCCGGCGATGCCGACGACGAAGCGCACGGGGTTGCCGTCCCAGTCGATCGGGCTGGCGTAGCGGATGAACGACAGGGCGGACGACTTGATGGCGTCCTTCGCGTCGTTGGTGCCGTGCGGGATGGCGAGGAAGTTGCCCATGTAGGTGGACACGCTCTTCTCACGCTCGAGCATGGCCGGGTAGTAGTCGGCCGTGACCGCGCCCGCAGCCTCGAGGATCTCGGCCGCCTCCTTCATCGCTTCCGACTTGGTCGGCGCGGTGTCCTCGGTGTGGATGCGGATCTGGCTCTCCTGCAGGACGGGCATCGGGGGTTCTCCTTGTGTTGAGGACGAGATGGAGGGGACGGGTCAGCCCCGTCCCCTCCGATACTGCACTTCGTTACTGGTTGTGGCGTTACTGGTTCTTCAGCTGCTCGACGACCTGGTCGTACTGCGGAGCGTTCATGAAGTTGCCGACCGACACGTGCTGCGCGTTCGGGTTCTTCTGCTTCGCGCGGTCCGTCAGTTCTTCCTGCGTGATGATCAGGTCCTCGTCACCGGACAGGTTCGCGATCGCCTTGTTGGAGACCGTGACCCCTTCGATGCCCGCCTTCTTGATCTTGTTGCGCAGGACGCTGGCGCCCATCGCACTCGAGCCCATGCCGGCGTCGCACGCGAAGACCAGGTTCTGGACCTTCGTCGCCGTCGCCGTGCTCGCCGAGCCGACGCCGCCGAGGGAGGCCTCGGCCTCTTCGTCGTTGGCCGGGGAGTTGTTGCCGAGCAGGCCGGCGGTCGCCGAGTTGACGTCGCGGCCCTTGTTGGCCTGGAGCTTCGCCATGGCGGCGCTCATGTCACCGCCGTTGCCGGAGGCGAGGTCACGCTTGCGGCTGGCGAGGAGGAAGAACGACGCGACCGCGAAGGTGACGGCGGCGGAGAGGACAACCGAGAGGATGACCCCGACGAAGCTGTCCTTCGCTGTGGCACCGAGCACAGCGATGATCGAACCGGGCGACGCCGGAGCGACGAGCCCGGACTTGAAAGCCACGTTGGTGGCGACACCGGTCGCACCACCGAGGATGACGGCGATGAACATGATGGGCTTCTGCAGCACGAACGGGAAGTAGATCTCGTGGATGCCACCGAAGAACTGGATGATGATCGCGCCGGGAGCGGTCGAGCGGGCGATACCGACACCGAAGAACGTGAAGGCCAGCAGCAGACCGAGGCCCGGACCGGGGTTCGCCTCGAGCAGGAACAGGATCGACTTGCCCGACTCCTTGACCTGGTCGGCCCCGAGCTGGTCGAGCACGCCGTGGTTGATGGCGTTGTTCAGGAAGAACACCTTGGCCGGTTCGATGATGACGCTGGCGATCGGCAGGAGCGAGTGCTGCACGAGGAAGTCGACAGCTGCGCCGAGTCCGTTCGCGACGGCCTTGAAGACCGGAGCGAGGAGGAAGAAACCAGCCATCGCCAGCGCGAAACCGAGGATGCCGGCCGCGTAGTTGTTGACGAGCATCTCGAAGCCAGGCTTGATCTTGCCGTCCCAGATCCGGTCGATCTGCTTGATCAGGTAGGCACCGAGCGGACCACAGATCATCGCGCCGAGGATCATCGTGGTGGGGTTCTTCTCGCCCGCGTTGGCCCCGAGGATGACACCCATGGTCATGATCGAGCCGACGACGGCGCCGCGGGTCTCGTAGACCATGCGACCACCCTGGATGGCGATCGCGAGCGGGATCAGGTAGGTCAGGATCGGGCCGACGACGCCGACGTTGGCGATGCCGTTCGTCTCACCGAACCCGCCGAGGATGCCGACGGGCGTCCACCCGGTCTCGATGAAGAAGGCCGTGATGATGCCCCACGCGATGAAGATCGCGATGTTGGGCATGACCATGCCGGAGAGGAACGTGCCGAACTTCTGAACGGCGACGCGTGCGCCGCCCCGCGACTTCGCGGGTGCGTCGGGCGCTGCAACGGACGACGTTGTCATGTGCGGTGACTTTCTGTGTGGTGGAGCTGCTGCGTGGTGCTGGGAGGGGTGGTGCTGGGGGTGGTGGGTCAGGCGGCGTGCACCGCGGACGCGGCAGCGGACTTCGCGGCCGCCGCCGTGCTCGCGGCGAGTGCCGCCGTCGCCATCTCGCGGGCCTGTTCGAGCGTGTAGCGACCGAGTTCGGCGCGCACGTCGGCCAGGGCCGCGGGGGTCATGGAGAGGGTCGTGGCCCCGAGACCGACGAGGACGACGGCGAGCAGCGGGTCGGCTGCTGCCTCGCCGCAGATCCCGACGGCCTTGCCGGCGGTGGCGCCGGCGGTGCCGAGCTGCGCGACGAGGCGCAGGACGGCGGGGTGCCACGGGTCCTGGTAGGACGCGACGGTGCCGAGCATGCGGTCGGCGGCCATCGTGTACTGGGTCAGGTCGTTCGTGCCGATCGACACGAAGTCGGCGTTCTGGAACACCTGCTCGGCCATCAGCGCGAGCGACGGCACCTCGGCCATGACACCCGCGGTGCGGATGCCGAGTTCACGGGCCAGGGTGACGAAGTACTCGGTCTCCTCGGCGTCGGCGACCATCGGGGCCATGACCCACAGGTCGGCCTCGGTCGCGGCGTCGGCCTGGGCGAGCGCGGTGAGCTGGTCGCGCAGGACCTCGGGGTGGTTCCGCAGGGCACGCAGGCCGCGGCGCCCGAGGGCCGGGTTCTCCTCGTCCTTGTCGGTGAGGAACGGCAGGGGCTTGTCGGCGCCGGCGTCGAGCGCGCGCACGACGACCTTCTTGCCGGGGAACGCCGCGAGCAGCTGACGGTACGACTCCGTCTGCTCGTCGACCGTGGGGGCCTTCGGCGAGTCGAGGAAGAGGAACTCGGTGCGGAAGAGCCCCACGCCCTCCGCACCGAGAGCAACGGCGCCGGCGGCGTCGGCGGGGCTGCCGAGGTTCGCGAGCAGGGGCACGACGTGACCGTCGGCGAGGGCACCGGCGGTGAGCGGTGCCGCTGCGGCGGCGAGACGGTCGGCGATGCGGCGCTCGACGTCCGCGACCAGTGCGGCGTCGGGGTCGGTGACGACCGTGCCGGCGATGGCGTCCACGACGACGGACTGACCGTCGGTCAGGTCGTCGGCACCGGTCACGCCGACGATGGCGGTGATGCCCTTGGCGCGGGCGAGGATCGCGGTGTGCGAGGTCGGGCCGCCGTCACGGGTGACGAGCGCCAGGACCTTCTCGAGGTCGAGCAGCGCGGTGTCCGCCGGGGCGAGGTCGCGGGCGACGAGGACGAAGGGGGTGTCCGACTCGGGGACGCCGGGGGCGTGCACGCCGCGGAGCTTGGCGATGATGCGCTGGGCGACGTCGTCGAGGTCGGCCGCGCGCTCCCCCATGTAGCCGCCCATGCCGACGAGCAGGTCGCGGAACTGGGCGAACGCTTCGTACACGGCGCGCTCGGCGTTGGTGCCACCGTCGATGCGGGTGTGCACGTCGTCGAGGAGCGTCGGGTCCTGCGCCATGAGCGCCTGGGCCTCGAGCACGGCCTGGGCGTCGCCACCGGCGAGCTGTCCGCGCTTGTTGAGGTCGTCCGCCACGGCGGCCAGTGCGTCGTGCACGGCCTGCTTCGCGTCGTCCGCCGAGCCCACCAGGGCGTCCTTCGACGGTTCGCCGAGCGGGTCAGCCATCCGGAGCACGGGGCCGTGGGCAACGCCACGGCCGACGCCGGTGCCGAGCAGTTCGGACATTCGAGACTCCTTCATCTCACACGCGCTTGCGGTGGGGTGGATCGTTCGGTGCACACGACACGGGAACAGACCACGCCCGTGCGGCTGATCAGCACACTACCCCGCTTCGCGTTGACAAACAAACACATCCGGGGATAAAAATGCAGAAACAGATGCCCGTTTGCGTCTGGCGGATCGAACGCACGGGACGACATCGCGGATGTCGTGCCCGAGCATGTCCGTTCCGTTCCGACCCGAGACGACGAGGTCCGATGTACGCACCAGAACGCCACCAGCGCATCGTCGAGCAGGCGCGCGCGCAGGGCCGGGTGGACGTCAAGGACCTGGCCGAGCTGCTCGCCGTCACGCCCGAGACCATCCGCCGCGACCTGACGAGCCTCGAGCGCCGCGGCCTCGTCCGGCGCGCGCACGGCGGCGCGATCCCCGTCGAGCGCATCACCCTGCACCCCGGCGTCGGGGACCGCGGCGGCATCAACCAGACCGAGAAGATGGTCATCGCCGAGGCCGCCCTGGCGGAACTGCCCGAGAACGGCTCGATCATGATCGACGCCGGCACCTCGACCATCTGCCTGGCCGAGCTGCTGCCGACCGACCGCGGGCTGACCGTCGTCACGCACTCGCTCCCCGTCGCCACCGCCGTCGCGAACCGCCCGGGCATCGACCTGCACCTGCTCGGCGGCAACATCCGCAGCGACTCCCTGGCCGGTGTCGGCACCTGGACGCACCAGCTCATCGGCATGGTCAGCGTCGACGTCGCCTTCATCAGCATCAACGGCATCACGCCGGAGCGCGGCCTGACGACCCACAACATGGCCGAGGCCGCCGTGAAGAGCGCGATGATCAAGTCCGCCCGACGGAGCATCCTGCTCGCCGACCACACCAAGTTCGGCCGCGAGGAGTTCGGTCGCGTCGCCCCGCTCGCCGCGATCGACACGATCATCACCGACCCCGCCGTCAACCTCGACCTGGTCCGCGAGGTCGAGGCCGCCGGCACCGAGGTCTTCTGGCCCGGCCGACCCTGACCGCGCCCCGTTCCCGCCCACCCAGTGCTCGCTAGCATGAGCCAACCACCCATCGACAGGAGTACATCGATGTCCGAAGCCACCCGCACCGTGACCGTCGCCAGCGCATCCGGCCTGCACGCTCGCCCCGCATCCCTCTTCGTCCAGACCGTGACGGCGTCGGGGCACCAGGTCACGATCGCCAAGGGCGACAAGTCCGGGAACGCCGGCAGCATCCTCGCCCTGCTCGGGCTCGGCATCGAGAACGGCGACGAGGTCACCCTCACCGTCTCGGGCGACGACGCCGAGACCACCGCCGACAGCCTGGTCGAGTTCCTGAAGACGGACCACGACGCGGCCTGATCGCGCAGGTCGCGTCCTGCACGCGACCACCAGACGGACGGGAGGCCCGTGGCTGCGCAGCCACGGGCCTCCCGTCCGTCGTCCGGTCGCCGCTACGGCGCGATGGGCGGGATCGCGCGCAGCTCGCCCCAGGCGAAGGAGCTCTCGGCGATGAAGTCCTGCAGGTCGTCGGCGAGGTCTTGGAGGAGTCCGGGCAGGTCGTCGACGTCCTCGACGAGGCTCCTCGTCCCCTGGGTCTCGCCCCCGATCTTCCAGACGACGCTCATCGAGCCGTCGATGAGTTCGTCCTCCTCGTGGTCGAGTTCCCAGTCCCCGTGCGGGCTCACCCAGAAGCGGGCTGAGCGGAACTCGTCCGGACGGAGCATCTGCGCTGCCACGGGTCGGAACGCGGCGAGCAGCTCGCCGACGGTCATCACGACGGTCATGGGCAGATCGTACGACCGAGGGCTGTCGGCGCCCGCCGATAAGGTGTTCTGCATGACACGCCTGCGCCTCGCATCCGTCAACGTGAACGGCGTCCGCGCCGCCTTCCGCAAGGGCATGGGCGACTGGCTCGCCACCCGCGACGTCGACGTGCTGGCCCTGCAGGAGGTGCGCGCGTCGAGCGACGACCTGGCGGCGCTGCTCGGCGACGAGTGGGACATCGTGCACGACCCGGCGACCGCGAAGGGCCGGGCCGGCGTCGCGATCGCATCCCGACACTCCGCCCAGATCCACCGCGTCGCGCTCGGCCCGGACGACTTCGACTCGGCCGGCCGCTGGCTCGAGGCCGACTACGAGATCGGCGGGACGACCGTCACGGTGGTCTCCACCTACGTGCACTCGGGCGAGGTCGACACCCCGAAGCAGGACGAGAAGTGGAAGTTCCTCGACGCCATGACCGAGCGGCTGCCGGCACTCCGGGCGCACAACCCGCTCGCGGTCGTCGTCGGTGACCTGAACGTCGGGCACGACGAGCGCGACATCAAGAACTGGAAGGGCAACGTCAAGCGAGCCGGCTTCCTGCCGCGCGAGCGAGCCTACTTCTCGCGGTTCTTCGGCGCCGACGGCGAACCGGTCGAGGGTGCCGACGGTTCCACGGGTCCCGGGCTCGGTTGGGTCGACGTGGGCCGCGCCCAGGCCGGCGACGTCGACGGCCCGTTCACGTGGTGGTCGTGGCGCGGTCAGGCCTTCGACAACGACACCGGCTGGCGCATCGACTACCAGATGGCGACGCCCGACCTGGCCGCCAAGGTCACGGAGTACACGGTCGACCGCGCCGCGGCGTACGACCAGCGATGGTCCGACCACGCCCCCGTGGTCGTCGACTACGAACTCTGACCCCTCTTCTCTCGCTTCACCTGACGCACCGGAGCACCACCATGACCAAGACCCGCATCTTCTCGGGCATCCAGCCGTCCGCCGGATCGCTGCACCTCGGCAACTACGTCGGGGCGCTCATGCAGTGGAGGACCCTGCTCGACGACTACGACGCCATCTACTGCGTCGTCGACATGCACGCCATCACCTCGCCGCAGGACCCGGCCGAACTCCGCGCGAACACCCGGGCCACCGCTGCGCAGTACATCGCGTCGGGCATCGACCCGTCCAAGGCGACGCTGTTCGTGCAGTCGCACGTGCCCGCCCACGCCGAGCTCGCCTGGGTGCTGAACACCCTGACCGGCTTCGGCGAGGCGAGCCGGATGACCCAGTTCAAGGACAAGTCGGCACGCCAGGGCGCCGAGGCTGCGTCGGTCGGGCTCTTCACCTACCCGATCCTGATGGCCGCGGACATCCTGCTCTACGACACGAAGGTCGTGCCGGTCGGGGACGACCAGCGCCAGCACGTCGAACTCACGCGCGACCTGGCCGGACGCTTCAACTCGCGGTTCGGCGACACCTTCGTCACGCCCGAGGCACGGATCCTGACCGAGACCGCGCGCATCTACGACCTGCAGGACCCGACCAGCAAGATGAGCAAGTCCGCAGCGTCGGACAACGGCCTCATCCGCCTGCTCGACGACCCGAAGCGCACCGCGAAGAAGATCAAGTCGGCCGTCACCGACGCCGAGCGTGAGATCCGGGCCGACCGCCAGACGAAGCCCGGTGTGACGAACCTGCTGACGATCCTGTCGGCGTTCACCGGCACCTCGATCACTGCGCTCGAGGAGTCGTTCGCCGGCAAGGGCTACGGCGACCTGAAGGGCGAGGTCGCCGACGCCGTCGTGGCCGAGCTCGAACCGGTCCGCGCCCGCACGCTCGAACTGCTCGACGACCCGGCGGAGCTCGACCGGCTGCTCGCCGTCGGCGCCGACCGCGCCGAGTCGATCGCGCAGGAGACCCTGGCCCGCGTCTACGACCGCATCGGGTTCGTCCCGCGGTCGCGCGGCTGACCGTGCAGCCCGTCACGCTCGAGTCGGCGCGGGTCCGGCTCGACCTGCCCACCCGCACCGACACCGCGGCGATCACCGAGGCCTGCCAGGACCCGGAGATCGTCCGGTGGACGACGGTGCCGACGCCGTACCGCGAGCAGGATGCCCGGACCTTCGTCGACGCCCTGGTCGGACCGGGGTGGGCATCGGACCGCGAGTACACGTGGGCGATCCGACCGGCCGGTTCGACGTGGCTCGCGGGCATCATCAGCTACCGCACCGCCGGTCGTGACCTCGGGTTCTGGCTCGCACCGTCCGCGCGCGGTGCCGGACTCATGCACGACACCGTCCGGCTCGTCGTCGACTGGGCGTTCGAGCAGGGTGCGCCGGACGTCTACTGGGAGTGCTACGAGGGAAACGCAGCGTCGGCAGCGGTCGCCCGTGCGGCCGGGTTCTCGTTCACGGGCCTCGGCGCAGCCCGGGTCCCGGACCGGGACGGCGGCCCGACCACGGCGTGGACCGCACTGCGACGCGCCGATGGCACTCCCGCCTCCGAACTCCCCTGGCCCGTCGCCTGAACGCGCTCACATCCGTGGTGACGTGTCACCCAACCGCCGCCGGTAGGCTCGGCCCGTGAGCGACACGGCACGACCCACCGAGGTCCGGGCGATGCGCCGCGGGCTCGAACTCGCGGCCCTCGGGCCCGTCGTCGGCGACCACGCCCGCGTCGGCGCCGTGATCCTCTCCCCCACCGGCGAGGTCCTCGCCGAGGGGTGGCACAAGGGCGCCGGCACCCCGCACGCCGAGGTCGACGCGATGGCCAAGGTCGACCCGGCACTGCTGCGCGGTGCCACGGCGGTCGTCACCCTCGAACCCTGCAACCACGTCGGCCGCACCGGCCCGTGCGCCGTGGCCCTGCTCGACGCCGGGATCGCCCGGGTCGTGTACGCGATCGACGATCCCGGAGCCGACGTGCACGGCGGCGCCGATCGGCTGCGTGCCGCCGGGGTCCAGGTCGTCTCCGGCGTCCTGGCCGACCAGGCCGAGGCGTTCCTCGAACGCTGGCTGCTCTCGGTCCGGCTCGGCCGACCGTGGGTCACCGTCAAGTGGGCGTCCAGCCTGGACGGGCGCGCCGCCGCTGCCGACGGCACGAGCAAGTGGATCACCGGCGCCGCCGCACGCCAGCACGTCCACGAACAGCGCGCCGCCCACGACGCGATCCTCGTCGGCACCGGCACCGTCCTGGCCGACGACCCGAGCCTGACCGCGCGCGGGGACGCCGGCGAACTGCTCGCCGACCAGCCCCTCGCCGTGGTGCTCGGTGACCGCTTGGTGCCTGCCGACGCCTCCGTCCGTCGGCACCCGCGCGGGTTCGTCACCCTGCCCGGACACGACCTGGCCACCTCACTCGGCGCCCTGCGCGGGCACGGCGTGCACTCGGTGTTCGTCGAAGGTGGCCCCACGGTCGCCTCGGCGCTCATCGCCGCCGGACTCGTCGACGAGTACCTGGTGTACATCGCCCCGGTGCTGCTCGGCGGACCCCGGGTCGCCCTCGACGACCTGGGCGTGGGAAGCATCTCCGACCGTCGGCGGTTGGACGTACTATCGACCACCAGCCTCGGCCCCGACCTGCTGGTCCGAGCCCGACCGCACCGTCCGCAGCACCAGAACCAGCACCAGCACGACCGCCAGCAGCAGCACGCGACACCCGGGCTCGGGAACGACGGGCCCACGAACGACCGGAGCACCCCATGACCGATGCGCTGACCTCCCCCACGCCGGGGAGCCCGGTCAAGTTCGAGGTGTCGACGAACGTGCCGACCACCCACGGCACCTTCCAGATGCGCGCCTACCGCGACCTCGTGACGAGCGCGGAGCACGTCGCGATCATCGGCACCCTGCCGGACGGCTCGATGCCCGCCGACGGCGCGCTCGTCCGGGTGCACTCCGAGTGCCTGACCGGTGAGGCCTTCGGCTCGCTCAAGTGCGAGTGCGGCCCCCAGCTCGACGCCGCGCTCGACACGATCGCGGCCGAGGGCGGCGTGGTCATCTACCTGCGCGGGCAGGAGGGCCGCGGCATCGGCCTCATCAACAAGCTCAAGGCCTACCGCCTGCAGGAGGACGGTCTCGACACCCTCGACGCCAACCTCGCGCTCGGCCTGCCCGCCGACTCCCGTGCCTACGGCGGCGCCGCGGGCATCCTCGCCGACCTCGGCATCACCCGGGTCCGGCTGCTGTCGAACAACCCGGAGAAGCGCCGCCAGCTCGAGGAGCACGGCATCACCGTCGACTCCCTCGTGCCGCTCGTCGTCGGCATCTCGGCGCAGAACGCCGGGTACCTCGACACCAAGCGCGACCGGATGGGCCACCAGCTGCCCGAGCACCTCGAAGCGGGTGCCGG
>NZ_QKTE01000018.1:0-79407 GCF_003234735.1 Curtobacterium sp. MCLR17_040
CCCCTCCACGGATCGCCCCCGCCCGCCCCGGGGCCGGGTTCCACCGCCCAGGCTGGGGACATGCGATCGAGTGCGCGTCCCGTCCTGCTGTCCGTGGTGTGCGCGGCGGTGCTGGGCGGGACGGCGGTGTTCGGTGCCGCGCCGTCGACGGGAGCCGGGGTGTCGGTGGGCGCCGGGGCGTCGGTGGGCACTGCCACCGATTCGGGCCGGGTCGAGGCTCGCTGGATCTGGCCCACGGGATCGCGGGTGGTCGAGCGCGCCTGGGAAGCGCCGTCCTCGGACTACGCCGCCGGCCACCGGGGCCTCGACGTCCCGGCCGCCCTCGGCAGCACCGCCTCGGCGGTGGACGACGGCACCGTGGCGTTCGCCGGCGCGGTCGGTGGCCGCACCGTCGTGACGATCGACCACGGCGACGGACTGGTCAGCACGCTCGACTCGGTGACGCCCCTGGTCGCCGCCGGGGACGAGGTCGTGCAGGGCGCGCCGGTCGGCCGTGTCTCGGTCGGGCACTGTCCGGCGTCGGCGCCGTGCCTGCACCTCGGTGCTCGCGTCGACGGTCGTTACGTCGACCCGATGGCGTACCTGCCACCGGCCGAGTGGCCGGTCCTCCTGCCCGAGTCGGCCTGGCCCGGGTGAGTCGAGCCGACCGGAAACCGATCGGAAACTGACCGGGCACCGACCGGGACGCACGTCGGCCAGCCGTCAGGCGCGCGGGTGCGCCGTCCGGTAGACCTCGCGCAGCCGCGCCGACGACACGTGCGTGTAGATCTGCGTCGTGCCGAGGCTGGCGTGACCGAGGAGCTCCTGCACCGCGCGCAGGTCCGCTCCCCCGTCGAGCAGGTGCGTCGCCGCGGTGTGCCGGAAGGTGTGCGGCCCGCTCGGCCCCTCGCCCGGCAGGTCACCGAGCAACCGCGCCACCACGCGGTAGGCACTGCGGACGCCGAGTCGGGCGCCACGGTCGCCGAGGAACAGCGCCGTGCCTGCCGGTCCCTCCGACCGTGCGACGAGGGCGGGCCGTCCGCGCTCGAGCCACGCCTCGAGTGCGTCCCGCGCCGGAACCCCGAACGGCACCACGCGTTCCTTGCCGCCCTTGCCGAGCACCCGCACGGTCAAGCGTCCGCGATCGACGTCGGTCACGTCGATCCCGACGAGTTCGCTGACCCGGATCGCCGCCGCGTACAGGAGCTCGACGAGGGCCAGGTCCCGCAGCGCCGTCGGGTCGTCCGTCGCCGCCCGGGCACCGAGCCCGTCGAGCAGGACGCGCACCTGGTCGGCTGACACGACGCGGGGAAGGTGCGCCCCGCCCTTCGGTGCACGGAGCCGGACCCCGGCGTCGGTCGTGGTCACCCC
This sequence comes from Curtobacterium sp. MCLR17_040, assembly GCF_003234735.1. Lineage (NCBI taxonomy): Bacteria > Bacillati > Actinomycetota > Actinomycetes > Micrococcales > Microbacteriaceae > Curtobacterium > Curtobacterium sp. MCLR17_040. The sequence continues at coordinate 1,351 of NZ_QKTE01000018.1, forward strand.
GGTCTCGCTCGCCCACCGCGTGAACGCCCGCACGGACGAAGACCGCCGAGCGATCGTCGACCGAGCGAGCCCCCGGTGGTCGGCGTCCCACAGCCAGTCGCGCAGGAGCTCGAGCTCGACGTCGGCGACGCGGTCGACCCCTCGGGTGTCCGCGAACGCCACGAGCTGCTCGAGGTCGTTGGCGTACGCGCGCAGGGTCTGCTCGCTGAGGCCCCGCGCGTGCCGGGCGTGCCCGAGGAAGGCGTCCACCGCCACCACCAGTCGACCGTCCGTCCGCGCAACCACGACGTCAGCGTACGGCTGTCGACCGTCATGCCGGGCCCCACCCGCCGCCGCTCGCGACGACGAGTCCCTGCAGCTGCGCCAGGGCGAGCGCGTCGGCGACGTCGGCCGTCGACATGCCCGCCCGACGGGCGATCTCGGCTTCGGGCAGAGCGCGACGGCCGAGCGCGTCGAGCACCCGGAGCACCTCGGGATCCTGCCGACCGGACAGGAGCGGTTCGTCCGGCACCGCTCCCCCGCTCGTCCCGGTCGCCGGTCTCGCCGCCGCGACCGGATCGCCGGGGTGCACGACGATCTGCGCCCGTCCCTGTGCGATGAGCCGGTGGCACCCGACCGATGCCGAGGACGCGAACGCTCCCGGGACCGCGAACACCGGCCGGCCGAGCTGCGCTGCGTGGTGGGCGGTGTTGAGCGCCCCGGACCGGGCGCCCGCTTCGACCACGACCGTGACGTCGGCCAGCGCGGCGATCAGCCGGTTCCGCGCGAGGAAACGCCACCGCGTCGGTCGCGTCCCCGGTGCCGACTCAGCGAGCAGCGCCCCCTGCCGCGCCACGTTGTGGAGCAGCTGCGCGTTGCCCACCGGGTAGAGCTGGTCGATGCCACCCGCCAGGACGGCGACCGTAGGCGTCCCGGCGGCGACGGCGACACGGTGCGCCACCGCGTCGATGCCGTAGGCACCCCCGCTCACGATGAGGAATCCCGCGTCCGCCGCCGTCGAGGTGATCTCCGCGGCGGCCTCGGCACCGGCCACCGTGTTCGCCCGGGACCCCACGACCCCCAACGCCGGCATCCCCTCGCCGAGGCGTGCACCCGTGCTGCGCGTCCAGAGGACCACCGGGGCGTGCGGCCCGAGGTCGTCCATCGCGGGCGGCCACCCGTCGCTCTCGGGGACCAGCAGTCCGGCTCCGACCGCACCGGCCGCCGCGAGCACGTCGCCCACCTCGACAGCGGCCAATCGGGGCCGCCAGCGTTCCACCGCGGTCTGCAGCACGCCGAGCAGCACCGCTGGGTCCTCGGCACCCGGCACCTCGGCGTCGACACAGCATCCCAGCAACGAATCGAAGTCTCCGTCGGCGGCGAGCAGCACCGCACCGAGCGCACGCTCCGGTCCGAGGCCGTTGAGGAGCTCACCGGCGACGGAGTCCCCCGGTTCGACGATGGCCGACCACGCGACCCGTGCCGCGGCCTGCACCGGGTCCACCGCGGCACCGCTCCGTCCCAGCAGGCTCGCCACGGTGTCGAGGAGCTCCGTGCCCGCCGGCATCACAGCGCGCTCCGCAGGGCCAAGGCGCCGCGGACGTGCGCACCCGTGGGCCGCTCCACCGCGTCGAGGTCGGCGAGCGTCTGCGCCAGTCGCATCACACGGTCCCACCCGCGCATCGTCAGGGTCCCGAGGTCGAGTGCGCGGTCGAGGTCCGCCGTCGACCCGGGTTCGATGCGTCCCTCGGCTCGGAGCCACGTCCCGGTGACCTCGGCATTGCGCGTCCATCCTGTGCCGTGCAGTCGCTCCGCCATGCGGGCTCGTGCTGCCGCGACCGCCGCACGCGCGACCGCCGTCGTCGGGGTGCTGCCGTCCGCGTCCCGCATCCGACCCGTCGTCACCCGGGGCACCAGCACCCGGATGTCCATCCGGTCGAGCAGCGGCCCGGACATGCGGCCGAGGTACCGGCGGACGGTGCTCGGCGAGCACTCGCACGGCTGCCCGTGCGCACCACCGGCGTTGCCACACGGACAGGGGTTCGCCGCCAGGACGACCTGGCAGCGTGCGGGGAACTCGGCCGCTCCCGCCGCACGGTGGATCGTGATCCGCCCGGACTCGAGCGGTTGCCGGAGCGCGTCGAGCACGGCCCGCGGGAACTCCGGCGCCTCGTCGAGGAACAGGATGCCCCCGGTGGCGCGCGACACGGCTCCGGGGCGCAGGACCCCGGATCCGCCGCCGATGAGCGAGACCGCCGACGCGGAGTGGTGCGGGGCTTCCCACGGTGGCTTCGTGCTCCACGACGCGGGGCCCAGCCCGGCGACGGACCGGACGGCGGCGACCTCGAGCGCGGTCTCGTCGTCGAGGTCGGGCAGCAACCCGGGCAGCCGTTCGGCGAGCATGGTCTTGCCGGCGCCCGGCGGCCCGAGCAGCAGGGCATGGTGTCCACCGGCCGCCGCGGCGATGAGCGCTCGGACGCCGACCGGGTTCCCCACGACGTCCGACAGGTCGGCCACGGGACACGGCACGGCCGTGACCGGGACCGGCAGCACCGGGTCGACCTCGACCGTCGGCAGGAGTGCCCCGGCGTCGATCGCCGCCGCCCGCAACGAGTCCACGCCCCGGATCCGGACCCCGCCGACCACACGGGCCTCGGTCAGGTTGCCGACGGGCAACACGACGCGGTCCACACCGGCGTCGCGCGCGGCGATCAACATCGGGATCACGCCGGGGACCGGACGCACCCGCCCGTCGAGGCCGAGCTCGCCGATGTAGACGATGCGCTCCGAGACGTCCCGCGCGAGACCGGCACCGGCGAGCACGGCCATCGCGATGGCGAGGTCGAACCCCGAACCGCGTTTCGGGATCGCCGCCGGGGTCAGGTTCACGGTGATCCGGCGGGCGGGCAGCGGGCACCCCGCGTTCGCCGCCGCGGATCGCACACGTTCCCGTGCCTCACCCAGCGAGGTGTCGGGCAGACCGATGATGCTGAACGCCGGCAGCTGACTGGTCAGGTGCGCTTCGACCTCGATCCGCCGACCGGTGACCCCGAGCAGCGCGACCGCGGCAGCGCGACCGATGCCCGTCACAGCACACCAGCCAGGTGCTCGACGACCGTGCGGGGACCATCGACGTGGACCGCGACGACGTCCACCCGGACCGCGCGCGCCGAGACCTCGGGATGCGCGTCGAACCACTCGGGCACGAGTCGTCGCATCCGGGTGAGCTTCGCCGCCGTGATCGCCTCGAACGGGTGGCCGGTGGTGGCCCCGGAACGGGTCTTCACCTCGATGAAGGCGAGCGTGCAGGAATCCCACGCGACGATGTCGATCTCACCGCGGGCACATCGCCAGTTCCGCTCGAGCACGCGGAATCCCCGGGCTTCGAGCCAGGCCACCGCTCGTTCTTCACCGAATCGTCCGAGTCGGCCGTTCCGGAGCGACCGCCCCGGTGCTCGTTGCACGTCTTGTTCCATGTCGTTGCCTCCACGACAACGATCTCCGGAACGCACACACCGATCGGCGGAGCCGGAGAGTCTGTGGAATCGGTGCGGGCGAATTGCCCCTGTGGAGGAAAGAAGAAGGACCCGGGCGATCGAGATCACCCGGGTCCTGCTGCGACGAGCGTCAGTGCGCTGCTGCGTAGGCTTCCTGCACCTGCGTCGAGATGCGCCCGCGGGAGGAGACTTCGTACCCGTTCTCCTTGGCCCACTCGCGGATCTTGCCGAGTTCTTCGGAGTTGCCGCGCTTCGGGGCGGACTTCGGCGCGGAACCGCCGCCGGTGCGACGACCGGAGACCTTGCGCGCTGCGGCGATGTAGTCGGAGATCGCCTCGCGGAACTTGTCGACGTTGTCGTTCGACAGGTCGATCTCGTACGACGAGCCGTCGAACGCGAATTCGACCGTCCGGCCTTCACCGGTGGTGATGGGGGAATCGTCGAGGTCGTCGACGAGCTGGACGGTGACCTTCTGTGCCATGGGGTGCTCCTGTTCGTGGGGCGGTTATTTCCCCATCAGAATAGCGCGCACAATTCCCCGGCGGTCCGGATCAGCGGCGATTCACCGAGAAAGAAGCAGGAGAAAGGAAATTGACGATCACTCGTCCAGTGCGAGTTCCTTCGGCAGTTCGAGTTCGCGCGTCGTGAGTTCCTCGACATTCACGTCCTTGAACGTGAGTACCCGGACACCCTTCACGAACCGGTCGGAACGGTAGACGTCCCAGACCCAGACGTCGTTCATCGTCAGTTCGAAGTAGAAGTCGTGCTCCGTGTCACGGCGCACGAGTTCGACCTCGTTCGCCAGGTAGAAACGGCGCTCCGTCTCGACCACGTAGCGGAACTGCGACACCACGTCGCGGTACTCGCGGTACAGGGCCAGCTCGACCTCGCGGTCGTAGTCGTCGAATTCGTCCTCATCCATTGCGCCCACAGTCTACGGCGACAGAGGCCCGTGCGGACGACGGGCTCAACCGGCGAGGGCGTCGAGTTCGTCGAACCCGTCCAGCGCGACGCTCGAGGCCTGGTGCAACCAGGACTTCCGGTGCAGCGCGTGCGCCCCGATCGCCCGGATCGCGTCGTAGTGCGCCGTCGAGCCGTAGCCCTTGTTCGACACCCATCCGTAGCGCGGAGCCTCGTCGTGCGCGGAGATCATGAGCGCGTCACGAGCGACCTTCGCCACCACCGACGCCGCGGCCACCGAGGCGCAGTCGCGATCGGCCTTGACCCGGACGACGACCTCGAGCGGATCGGCGGCCGGACGGAGCGACGTGGGCAGGGCGCGGCTCAACCAGTCGAACGAGCCGTCGAGCACGACCACCGCGCCGTCGAGGGACACCCCGTCGGCTACCAGGGAGCCGAGCGCCTGCGCACCGGCTGCACCGAGAGCGGGCACGATGCCCTGCTGGTCGACGAAGTCCGCCGACGCCATGCCGACCGCCGTGCGCGCCCAGCGCTGCACGACGGGCACGAGGTCGGTGCGGCGCGCTTCGGAGAGCAGCTTCGAGTCCGCGAGTCCCTGGGGCACACGACCGATGTCGAGCGTCACCGCGGCCACACCGACGCCGACCGGACCGGCGATGGCGCCACGGCCGACCTCGTCCATGCCGATGACCGTCACGCGGCCCTCGGCGAGCAGACGTTTCTCGACCCGGAGCGACGGACGGACGGCGGTCACTCGTCGCGCTCCTCCACGCCGGCGAACACCTCGGGGTGGTCGTCGAGCCACGTCCAGCGGCTCGCCGGCCACGAGATGACGAACGCGCGGCCCGTGACGTCGGACATCGGGACGAAGCCCTTCGACGGGGTGTCGCCGTTGTACCGGGAGTCCTTCGAGTCGTTCCGGTTGTCGCCCATCACCCAGATGGTGCCCTTCGGCACGGTGACCGAGAAGTCGGTCGCCGAGGCCGGGGCGCCGGCGGGGAGCTTCAGGTACGGCTCCTTGATCGGCACACCGTTCACCGACATCTGCCCGAGGTCGTTGCAGCAGGACACCTTGTCACCGGGCAGACCGATGACGCGCTTGATCAGGTGGTCGTCGCTGTCACCGGTGCCGAGACCGACCTGGGTCAGCGCCCAGTCGATGGCCTTCGCGGGCTGGGTGTCCGGCGTGACGCTCGGCACCTCGGACCCGGTGAGCCAACCGCCCGGGTCCTTGAAGACGACGACGTCTCCCCGCTTCAGCGCCACGGCGCCGGGGACGAGCTCGTTGACGATGACGCGGTCGTTGATCTGGAGCGTGTTCTCCATCGACGCCGACGGGATGTAGAACGACCGGATCAGGAACGTCTTCACCAGGAACGACACGAGCAGTGCCGCGATGAAGATGATGACGAGGTCGCGGAGGAATGTGAGAACACCGTTCCGTTGCTTCTCGGCACGTGGCCTGCGCCCGGAATCCTCTGTCGTGTCCGTCATTTCCGCTCTCGTTCGAACCACTGACTCCCCGCAAATGGGAAGAGCCCCCCGTCGATGCACAACCGTACATGGACGAGGGGCTCGCAGCGGCGTCCGGCTCGCGGACGTTCACTGTGAAGGCGATCAGGCGTCGCGCTTCTCCTTGATCTTGCGGCGGGCCGCCTTGCCGCGGAGCTCGCGCAGGTAGTAGAGCTTCGCACGACGGACGTCACCCTTGGTGACGATCTCGATGTGGTCGATGATCGGCGAGTGCACCGGGAACCAGCGCTCGACGCCGACCTGGAAGCTCACCTTGCGGACCTTGAAGGTCTCGCCGATGCCGTGGCCCTGACGGCCGATGACGACTCCCTGGAAGACCTGGATACGCGAGCGCGTGCCTTCGATGATGTTGACGTGCACCTTGATGGTGTCGCCGGGACGGAAGTCCGGGACGTCGGTACGCAGCGATGCTGCGTCGACGTTGTCGAGGAGCTGGCTCATGGTGGGTTTCACTCTCTGCGGACGCGCACGGGTCGCCGCGGATCGAAGGTTCGGAAAGTGGTGGTGCGTGCCCGGTGTCGGCGACTCCCCCGTGGCAGAGTCCAGCCAGGGCACAGCGTTCAATACTGCCACAGAGAGCGCGGGAGACAAAACGACGAGGATGGACCCATGATCGAACTCCGCACCCCCGCCGAGCTGGACGGACTGCGCGTCGCCGGTCGGTTCGTGGCCGACGTCCTCGACGAGCTGCTCGAGACCGTCGACGTCGGCGTCAACCTGCTCGACCTCGACCGCGTCGCGGCCAGGATGATCGCCGAACGCGGCGCGGAGAGCTGCTACGTCGACTACCACCCGTCGTTCGGCATGTCGCCGTTCGGCAAGAACCTCTGCACGTCGGTGAACGACGCCGCCCTGCACGGCCTGCCGCACGACCGCACCCTGCAGGACGGCGACCTGGTGAGCCTGGACTTCGCCGCGAGCGTGGACGGCTGGGTCGCGGACTCCGCCGTCAGCGTCCAGGTCGGCACACCGCGCGACGAGGACCAGGCACTGATCGCCACGGTCGAACGGGCACTGGCCGCCGGCATCGCCCAGGCGGCTCCCGGCAACAAACTCGGCGACGTCTCGCACGCCATCGGTCACGTGGCGCACCAGGCCGGTCACGACGTGAACCTGCAGTTCGGCGGGCACGGCGTCGGTCGCACGATGCACGGGGACCCGCACGTGCCGAACGACGGCCGCCCGGGTCGCGGCCTGAAGCTCCGGCCGGGTCTGGTCGTCGCGATCGAGCCGTGGCTCATGCAGACCACCGACGAGCTCTACCAGGACGACGACGGCTGGACGCTGCGCAGCGTCGACGGCTCGCGTGCCGCGCACGTCGAGCACACGGTCGCGGTCACCGAGGCCGGCCCCGAGGTCCTGACCCTGCGTCGCGCCCAGCGCGACCAGTAGCGAGACTGGAGGCGCGGCACCAGCTGGCACCGCGCCTCCAGTCCGTCACGCGTCGTCCCCACCCCACGGAAGCGACAGATCTCGCGGCCCGAGGACCGTCACAACAGCGAAAGCGACAGATCTCCGCGGATGTTCCGCGGAGATCTGTCGCTTTCGCGAGACGGGTGACGCTACGCGTCGGGCAGCAGGTCCGGACGGACGCGCAGCGTCCGCTCCAGCTGCTGCTCGTGCCGCCAGGCACCGACGCGGGCGTGGTGCCCGCTGAGTAGGACGTCGGGGACGTCGAGGCCGCGCCACGACGCGGGCTTGGTGTACGAGGGGTACTCGAGCAGGCCGTCCTCGTGGGATTCCTCGACCAGCGACTCGGGGTTGCCGACGACGCCGGGGACGAGTCGTCCGACGGCCTCGATCATCGCCATCGCGGCGACCTCGCCGCCGTTCAGCACGTAGTCGCCGAGCGAGAGCTCGACGACGGTGGCGCGCGACGACGCCCACTCGAAGACGCGGGCGTCGATGCCCTCGTACCGCCCGCAGGCGAACACGAGGTGCTCCGACGTCGACGCGAGGGACCGCGCGATCGACTGCGTGAAGGGCGTGCCGGCCGGCGTCGGGACCACCAGGGTCGACGAGCCGTCGGGCCGGAAGAGTGCCTCGAGCGCCTGCGCCCACGGCTCCGGCTTCATCACCATGCCGGCGCCACCGCCGTACGGGGTGTCGTCGACGGTGCGGTGTCGGTCGGTGGTCCACGACCGCAGGTCGTGCACGTGCAGGTCGAGCAGACCGCCGGAGCGGGCCTTGCCCAGCAGGGACACGTCGAGCACGGAGAAGAACTCCGGGAAGATCGTGACGATGTCGATCCGCACGGGGACTAGTCCGTGACCGTCTCGGGGCGCGAGGTGTCCTCGGGGTCCTCGAACAGGCCCTGCGGCGGCGTGACCGTGACGGTGCCGGCCGCGATGTCGACCGCCGGCACGATGGCCGAGACGAACGGCACGAGGACCTCGCCGCGGGACGGCGTGTCGATCGCGAGCAGGTCCTGTGCGGGCATGTGGTCCACACGGGCGACGGTGCCGACCTCGACGCCGTCACGCAGGACCTTGAGCCCGACGAGCTGGTGGTCGTACCAGGCGTCGTCCTCACCGGTCTCTGCGTCGGCGTCCTGCTCGACCCAGAGGATGATGCGGGCCAGGGACTCGGCCGCGGTGCGGTCGTCGATCCCGGCGAAGAACGCGACGGGGTGACCGTTGTACCAGCGGAGTTCGTCCAGCTCGAGGGTCTTGCCCGACCACGGTGAGTCGTCAGGGACCTGGAGCGTGAAGGTGGCGCCCGGGGTGAACCGACGATCCGGGTCGTCGGTGTAGAGCTCGAGCTTGATGCCGCCCTTGAGCCCGTGCGCCTTCGTGATTCGACCCACCCGGAGCTGGGTCGTCTCCCTAGGAATCGGTGTCCACCACGTCGACCCGCACGCGCTTGCCGTCGGCCAGGGCCGTGACGAGCGTGCGGAGCGCCTTGGCGGTGCGCCCGGCGCGACCGATCACGCGGCCGAGGTCCTCGGGGTGAACGCGCACCTCGAGGACCTCGCCGCGTGGGGAGGTGGAGCTGGCGACGCGCACGTCGTCAGGGTGATCGACGATCCCCTTGACGAGGTGCGTCAGCGCGGATTCGAGCAAGGACTACGCCTCGGTCGTCTCGTCGGCGGTCTCGGCGTCGTCGGCCTTGGCGGCGGGAGCCGTCTTCTCCGACTTCGGCTTGAGCACGGCCTTCTTCGAGGAGTCGACCTGGAAGGCCGGCTTCGGCTCGGCGACCTTGACCTTGGACTCGGTGTCCTTCTCGCCCTTGAACTTGGCCCAGTCGCCGGTCAGCTTGAGGAGGGCCGCGACCTGCTCGGTCGGCTGCGCGCCGACGCCGAGCCAGTAGAGCGCTCGCTCGGACTCGATCTTGATGACCGAGGGCTCCTCGGTCGGGTGGTACTGACCGATCTCCTCGAGGACACGACCATCGCGCTTGGTGCGCGAGTCGGCGACGACGATGCGGTAGTAGGGCGCACGGATCTTACCGAGACGCTTCAGACGGATCTTGACAGCCACAATTGCTCCTGTTTGCTTTCGTTGTGGTTGAACTGGAACCGCGGGCGTGGGGGCACACACGGCGAAAGCTCGAGAGAGATCGCTCACAGCTGGATAGAGGGTCGAGCTGCGGCGATTCGACCGTTCATTCTTGCAGATTCCCGGCCGTGATGCGAGCCGACTCGCTACGGCGCGAGCCGCCGCACCGCTTCGAGGGCCTCGGACGTCGCCCGGACTGCGTCCACGCTCCGCGCGTCACGCGCGCCGCCGACGACGGCGTACGGCACGCCGGCGGCCTGGAGGCCCGTCACGAGTCCGTCAGGCGCGTCGCCCTCGGCGTCGGTCGCGCGCTCCTGCCCGGCGCAGACCACGACGGTGTCCGCCGGGACGCCGACCTCGTCCCCGTGCTCGTCGCGGATCCAGAGCACCCCGGGTTCGATGCGCAGGTACTCCTGCACGCCGCCGACCATCCGCACCCCGGCGTCCCGCAGCCGGCCGATCGCGACCCAGCGCGAGGTGATGCCGATCCCCTGGCCGAACTTGCCCGAACGCCGGAGCACCGTCACCTGCGACCCCGGTCGGGTGGTGCGCCGTGCCGCGGGGAGGCGCTGCGGCACGTCGCCGACGAGCTCCTCGGACACGTCGAGGTCCCAGCGGGCCGCGAACTCGGCGGCCCGGACGACCTCGTCGGGCGACTCGGTCAGGAACGCCGCGGTGTCCACGCCGATGCCGCCGCCGCCGATGATCGCGACGGTGCCCTCGGGTACGCCGTTCCGCAGGGCCTGCTCGTAGGACAGCACGTGCGGCAGGTCGCTGCCGGGGACGTCGATGCTCCGCGGGACGACCCCGGCCGCGAGCACGACGGCGTCGCTGTCGACGAGGTCCCGAGCCGTCGCCGGGCGTCCGAGGTGGAGCGTGGCGCCCCGCTCCGCGAGCTCGGCGCGGGCGGACCGCACCGTGGCGGCGTAGTCCTCCTTCCCCGGGACGAGTGCGGCGAGGCCGAACTGGCCGCCGAGGCGGTCGGAGGCCTCCCAGACGGTGACGTCGTGGCCCCGTCGGGCGGCGTCCACCGCGGCGGCGAGCCCGGCCGGTCCGCCACCGACGACGTCGACGCGCTTCGGGTCGGTGGTCGGGCGGGCGGGGAAGGCCACCTCGCGGGCGGCACGGGGGTTCACCAGGCACGACACCGGTGCGCCGATGATCGAGCGGTCGAGGCACGCCTGGTTGCAGCCGATGCAGGTGTTCACCAGGGCGAACCCGCCCGCGAGCGAGCGCGACACGATGGCGGGGTCGGCGAGGAACGGCCGGGCGAGGGCGACGGCGTCGATGGTCCCGTCGGCGAGGACGGTCTCACCGTCGCGCAGGTCCGTCATCCGGTTCGAGGCGATCACGCGGACGTCCGGGTACGGGGACGCGCGCACCACCGCGGCGATCCGTGTCGCGTACGCCAGCCAGGCCCCGTGCGGCACCGAGGCCTGCACGGTCGGGGTGCGGGACTCGTGCCAGCCGATGCCGACCGAGATGCCGTCGAGTCCGAGCGGCAGCAGGTCGTGCACGAGCGCGTCGACCTCGTCCTCGGTCGACGAGCCGGGCATCAGGTCGGCGCCGGACAGCCGGATCGTCACGGCGAGCTCGGGCACCGCGGCGCGCACGGCCCGGACGACCTCGATCGCGAAGCGCCGACGCCGTTCCGCATCGCCGCCCCACTCGTCGTCGCGCAGGTTCGTCAGCGGTGACTGGAACTGGTTGATCAGGTACCCCTCGGACGCCATGATCTCGACGCCGTCGAACCCGATCGCGCGGGCGGTGCGGGCCGCGGCGGCGAAGTCCTCGATCGTCCGCTCGACCTCGGCCGACGTCAGCTCGGTCGGCACCACACCGCGGGCGGCCGCCCACGGCAGGGCCGAGGGCGCCACCACCCGCTGCGGGTCTCCGTGCCGGTCGACCATGCCCGACGCGAGCGCGTACCGCCCGGCGTGGAACAGCTGCGCGAGGATCGTCCCGCCCTCGTCGTGCACGGCGTCGACCGCCACCCGGAACCGCTCGTCGGCTCCCCCGACGCCGAACACCGCGAAGTCCGGACCGCCACGGGCCTCGTCGTTCACCGCGATGCCGCCGGTGATGATGCACGCCGCCCCGCCGGCCGCCCGTTCGCGGTAGAAGGCGGCCATGCCGGCTCCGCCGTCGTCGTGCACCTCGAGCCCGGTGTGCATCGACCCCATCACCACCCGGTTCGCCAGGTGCAGGGGGCCGAGGGTCCAGGGTGACGCGACCGTCCGGAGGGACTCCGGCACGACGGGGGCGGAAGCGACGCTGCTCATGCGCCTATTCTGCGGTGTCCGCGGCCGGAGCGTCGGCCGGCAGCACCGCGTCGCGGAGGGGCGACGTCGTGTCCGACCAGTACGGCGGGGCGATGACCGTCAGCCCGCCGTCGACCGAGAGCACCTGCCCGGTGATGTACCCGGCCTTGTCCGACAGCAGGAAGTCGACGGCGTCGGCCATGTCATCGGCCGTCCCAGGGCGCTGCAGCGGGAGCTTCTCGAGCACGGTGTCCATCGGCGCCTGGCCGGGGACCTTCGTGTAGAAGTACTCGAGCGAGTCGGTGTCGATGAGGCCGCCGTTCACCGCGTTGACCGTGATCTGACGCGGACCGAACTCCACCGCCATGTACTTCATGTACGCCTCGCTCATCGCCTTCGCGGCACCCAGTGCGGCGTAGGTCGGGAATGCCCGGAGTGATCCGTACGAGGTCACGACGACGATGCGGCCACCCCGGTCCATGAGTTCCGCGGCGCGCTGGGCGCCGAGCACGAACGAGCGGGCGTTCGTGGCGTAGCTGCGGTCGAGGTGGTGCAGCTTGAGGTCGGCGACGGGCTTGAACGCGCTGGCGGCGGCGTTCGCGACGAACATGTCGAGGCGTCCGTAGGTGTCGCGCACCAGGTCGAACAGGGCGTCGATCGACTCCGGCTGCTCGATGTCGACCTGCGCCGTGATGCCGTCGCCGCCGGCCGCCTTGACGTCGGCCAGGGACTCCTCGGCCAGGTCGGCGTTGCCCTTGTACGTCACCACGACGGTGACGCCGCGCTGGCCGAGCTTCTGCGCGAGCAGGCGGCCGATGCCGCGCGAAGCGCCGGTGATCAGTGCGATGGGCGAGCTGAGCGCGATGGGTGCGTTGGTGCTGTCGGTCACTGCGGTCCTTTGCGTGCGTGGGGACGGACGGGAGGCGCGGGGCGGGCCCGCCACGGGCCTCCAGTCCGGTGGTTGGTTGCGGTCTAGAACCCGGCCTTGCCGGTCACGACGGCGCGGCCGACGATCAGCTTCTGGATCTCGTTGGTGCCCTCTTCGAAGCGCTGCGCGCGTGCGTCGCGGTAGACGCGCTCGATGGCGTTGCGCTTCCAGTAGCCCTGCCCGCCGTGCACCTGCAGGGCCTTGTCGGTGACGCGCGCGAGCATGTCGACGGCGACCATCTTCGAGGCACTGGACAGGGTGCCGGCGTCGGGGCGGTCGTCCTCGTAGGCGCGAGCGGCCTCGAGCACCAGGGCGCGTGCTGCGGCGATGTCGGCGTAGTTCTCGGCCAGGTAGAACTGGATCGCCTGGCGGCTGGAGAGCTGCTTGCCGAACGTCTCACGCTTGTTCGCGTACTCGACGGCGAGCTCGTTCGCCCGCTCCGCGAGCCCGACGGCGCTCATCGCGACGGACACCCGGCTCGGCAGCAGGAAGCCGCCGAGCGCGACCTCGAGACCCTGGCCCTCGGCGCCGAGCAGTGCACTCGCCGGCACGGGCACGTTGGTGAAGCGCAGGATCGCGTGGTCGGTGCCACGGATGCCCATGGTGTCGGAGTCGTCGATCACCTCGGCACCCGGCAGCCCGTTGTTCGGCATGAGGAACGCGACCGTGCCGTCCTGGCCGCTCGTCCCCTCGAGGCGGGCGGCGATGAGCCAGTAGTCGGCCTTGACGCCGAAGGTGATGAGGTGCTTCTCGCCGTTCATCACGTAGGTGTCGCCCTCGCGCCGGACGGTCGTGCGGATGTCCGCTCCGGTGCCCGCGGTGGCCTCGGTCAGGGTGAACGCGACGAGCGTGTCACCGGCGACGGACGGCTTGACGACCTGCTCGATCTGCTCCGGCGTCGCGTAGGGGGCCATCGCGCGCCAGGTGCCGTTGATGACGTGCACGAGCATGCGGATGGAGGCGTGCGAGCGGGAGACGACCTCCATGATCTCGAGGTAGCGCGAGAACGGGATCGCCCGTCCGCCGAGCTCCGTCGGGGCGGCGAGGCTGAGCCACCCGTTCTCCTTGAGCTCCTGGAACAGCTCGGGGGCGACCCGGCCCGTGCGCTCGATCTCGTCCGCCCACTCCTCGCCGGGGCCGCGCACCCACTCGGTGACCTCGGCCTTGAGCTGCTGGAAGGCGGCTTCGTCGAAGCCCGTGCTCGTCTGCTCGACGATCGTCATCGTGTCTCGTTCTCCTTCGTCGCGACGAGCGCGGCCGCCTGCTCGCGCAGGATGTTCTTCTGGACCTTGCCGACCGCGTTGCGCGGCAGCTCGGTGGTGTACTCGAGTCGCTCCGGCCAGTAGTACTTGCTCACGCCGGCCGTGTCGAGGTACTGCTGCATCCCGGCGAAGTCGAGCGGCTCGTCCGCGCGGGCGTTCACGACCCAGGCGCAGGCACGCTCGCCGAGCCGCTCGTCCGGCATCGCCACGATCGCGACGTCCGTGACCAGCGGGTGCTGGTACAGCAGGTTCTCGATCTCGACGACGGGGATCTTCTCGCCGCCGCGGTTGATCACGTCCTTCACGCGCCCGGTGATCGACAGGAAGCCCTTCTCGTCGACCTTCGCCAGGTCGCCGGTCCGGTACCAGCCGTCCGCGGTGAACACGTCGTCGGTCAGGTCCGGGCGGTCGAGGTAGCCCGCGAACATCGTCGACGAGTGCAGCTCGAAGTTGCCCTCGGTCCCGGCGGGCAGCTCGATCCCCGCGTCGTCGACGATGCGGATCGCGATGCCCGGCAGCGCCCGGCCGTCGTGGCCGTAGGCGTCGGCGGGGTCGTCGCTCGGGCTGGACAGGGCCCCGAGACACGTCTCGCTCGTCCCGAAGGCGCCGAGGATGGCACTGCCGAGCACCGTGCTCGCTCGCTGGGCCAGTGCGCGGGGCACCGCGGCGCCCGTCGGCACGAAGATCCGGAGCGACTCGGGCTGCGGAGCACCGGCCTCGACCAGGTCGACGAGGTCGGTCAGGAACGGCGTCGCGCACTGCACGAAGGACGCCCGGGCGACGCCGAACGCCTGCTCGAGTGCGACGCGGCCGTCCCACACCGGCTGGATGACCTGCGGGGCACCGAGCCGGAACGCCAGCAGCATGCCGTACAGGAACCCGGTCTGGTGCGCGAGCGGCGACGGGATGTAGATGCGGTCGGCGCTGGTCAGCCCGGACTGCGCCACGTGCATGGCGGTCGCGAGCCCGAGCGTGCGGTGCGGGTGCTGCACGCCCTTCGGCTCCCCCGTGGTGCCGGAGGTGAAGAGCAGCTGGCAGACGTCGTCCGGCCCGGGAGCGTGCGACGCGATCTCGTCGACGTCGACGTGCACGGCGGCGAGGGCGTTCTCGAAGTAGCGCCAGTGCCAGTCGCTCGCCACGACCCGTTCCAGGGCGTCGGCGGGCAGCGGCGGCTGGTTCGTCGGGGTGTCCCCCTGCCCGCGGGCCTCGGCGCGGAGCACGATGACGTGCTCGAGCGACAGGCGGCGGTCCTGCGCGGCGGCCTCATCGATGACGTCGAGGAGTTCGAGCGCTGGGCGGCGCTTCCGGAACACGTTCGGCAGGAAGACCACGCGGGCCTTCGAACGCGCCAGCGTCATCGTGGTCTCCCGGGGGCCGAACACCGGCATGATCGGGGTCGCGACGGCGCCGATCTGGATCGCACCGAGGGTGATCGACACGAACTCGCGCCAGTTCGGCAGCTGCATCGCGACGGATTCACCCGTGCGCACGCCGAGTTCGAGCAGCAAGGCGGAGACCCGGTCGGCCTCGTCCTGCAGCTCCTTCCACGTGGTGTTCGCGGGCGTCGCACCGCCGACCTCGATCACTGCGAGGCCGTCGGGGTCGGTCTGGGCCAGGGCACGGACCCGCTCGCTCAGGACGAGGGGGTCGGCGTCGACGCCGGCGAGCTCGGGCACGGCGACGGCGGGCTGCGGGGCGGCGGGCTGCGCGGCGGCGGGCTGCGCGACCGGCTGGTCGGCGGGCTCGGGTGCCGCCGACGTCTCGAGGTCCTCGGCTGCCGCGCTGACCGGGGGCGCGCCCAGGTGCGTGCGGACCCCGTCGGCCTCGGCGGCGTCGATCCGGTCGTCCCGCGCGACCTGGGCTGCGAGCCGGTCACCGACGGACATGTCGAGCCCGACGGAGTTCATCGCCTCGAGGAACGTCGGGTAGGAGATCCGGTAGGCACGGGGGTAGGTCAGGCCGGACACCCCGTCGGCACCCGAGGCCGCGACCGCGAGCGACATCAGCACGCGGTGGTCGTTGAACGAGGACATCGGCGCTCCGTGCAACCCGGCCGCGCCGACGCCGGTGACCCGCAGCTCGTCCGCACCCTGCTCGGCACGGCCGCCCATGCGGTTGAGCTGGAGCATCGCCGCCACGCGGTCGGACTCCTTCAGCCGGATGTGCGCCACGTTCCACAGTCGGCTCGTGCCCTCGGCGAAGGTGGCCATCGTCGACAGCACGGGCAGCAGGTCCGGGATCGGACGGCAGTCGACGTCGAGCGGCCGGAGCGGCGACCCGTCGTGCTCGATCCGGACGAAGCCGGTCTCCTCGTCGATCCGCATCGGCACGCCCATCGCGGTCGCGAGGTCGAGGAACTCGCTCTCCGGGTGGTCGGTCTCGGCCGTCGTCGTGGCCGTCATGCCCCGCAGCAGCACGTTCGACTCGCGGGTCCCGGCCGCCGCGATGCCGAACGCTGCGGAGCCGATGTCGGGCGGGATGACGTAGTCGTGCGGGGTGGCCTGCTGGCCCGCCGGGATCCGGTACTCGAGCCAGTCGTCGGAGACCTCGACCGTCAGGCCGAACTGCCGCATCATCCGCACGGTGAGCTCGACGTAGGGCTGCTCGTTGAGCCGCCCGCCGGTGATGTGGATCCGGGTCTCGTGCTCGGCGAACGGTGCCACGAGCAGCAGCCCGGACACCCACTGCGACAGGGTGCCGGCGATCGTCACGTCACCGCCGCGCGGACGCTTCGGCTGCACGGTGACGGGCGGGCAGTCGTTCGTCGCCTCGAGCTCCACCCCCATCTGCGTCAGCGAGGTGAGGAGCGCCTTGAGCGGGCGGCGCTGGAAGTACTTCATGCCCGACAGGGTCATCGGGCGGTCGGCCAGCGAGGCGAGCCCGGTCATGAAGTAGAGCGTGGTGCCCGAGGACCCCATGTTGAGCAGTCCGTCGGCACCGCGCGAACCGTGGTCGACGACGTCGGTCGCCTGGTACCGGCCGCCCAGTCCGGTCACGTGGTAGGCGTCCCCACGACGCTTGACGTCGACGCCGAGCGCGCGGAGCGTGCCCACGGTCCACTCCACCTGTCGCGTCGCGCTCACCCCGGAGACGACACTCGTCCCCTTCGCGAGCGACGCGAGCACCAGCGCGCGGTGCGCGTGGTACTTCGAGACCGGGATGTCGAGTTCTCCGACGAGCGGGGCGTTCGTCCCGCGCACCACCAACTGCATGCGTACCTCTTCCCTGTAGGAACATTTCAACGGTACGCCCACAGTGGAACTAGTTGCAGGACGATCCGCACGATCGGGACAACGCTTCGTTGTGCGTGTCCGACAAGGACCCGGGCAGGATGGACGGCATGGACATCCGCTTCACCGAGTCCCGCCCGTCGACCATCGGCGTCGAGTGGGAACTCCCCCTGGTCGACCGGTCGACCGGCGACCTCGCTCCCCGCGCCCCCGCCGTCATCGCCGCCGTGCACGAGCGGCTCGGCGACCACGACCGCGTCACCGAGGAGCTGCTGACCAACACGGTCGAGGTCGTCTCGAGCGTCCACGACCGCGTGGGGGCTGCGACCAGCGAGCTGTCCGGCATCATCGGCGAGGTCATCGACGCCGCCGAACCGCTCGACGCCCAGGTGATGTGTTCGGGCACGCACCCGTTCGCGGTGTGGGACCAGCAGGAGATCACCCCGGACAGCGAGCACTACACGACCCTCATCGACCGCACCCGCTGGTGGGGACGCCAGATGCTCATCTGGGGCGTGCACGTGCACGTCGGCATCGACGACCGCGACAAGGCCGTCCCGATCATGAACGCGATGCTCGCCTACGTCCCGCACCTGCAGGCGTTCACCGCGTCGAGCCCGTTCTGGGGCGGCACCGACACCGGGTACGCCTCGAACCGCGCCCTCATGTTCCAGCAGCTCCCGACCGGCGGGCTCCCGCCGCAGCTCGGCGCCTGGGCGAACTTCGAAGAGGTCGTCGGCGACCTCACGCACACCGGCGTCATCGACGGCGTGAAGGACCTGCGCTGGGACATCCGTCCGTCGCCGGGCTGGGGCACCCTCGAGAACCGGGTCTCCGACGGCATCTCGACCCTGCACGAGGTCGGCGCCGTCACCGCGCTCGTGCAGTGCCTGGTCACCGCCTGCTCGGTCCGGCTCGACGCCGGCGAGACCCTGCCCACCATGCAGCCGTGGTTCATCCGCGAGAACAAGTGGCGCGCGGCCCGCTACGGCATGGAGGCCGAGATCATCACGAACGTCGCCGGCGACGAGCGGCTCGTGACCGACGAGGTGCACGACCTGGTGCAGCGGCTCGACCCGATCGCCGAACGGCTCGGCTGCCAGGACGAACTGCACCACCTCGACACGATGATCGAGCGCGGCGCCTCGTACCAGCGGCAGCTGCAGGTCGCGCAGGAGAACGGCGGCGACCTGCGCGAGGTCGTCCGCCACCTCGTGACGGAGTTCCGCGAAGCGCTCTAGCCGCAACCGACCCGAATCGGGCGTACCTGGTCGAATCGGGCGTACCTGGTCGTTCCTCCCGACCAGGGACGCCCGATTCCACTTTCCATCGCGCGTGCGATGGGAAGGAACGTCGCGGCGCGACCACGAACGGACGGGAGGCCCGGTGCCAGCTGGCACCGGGCCTCCCGTCCTGGGGGCATCGGCAGTCCACGGCGAACGCTACAGTTCCCCTGTGGCGGGGGAGGCAGCACAGCGCGGACCGGCGACGGTGATCCGTGCCGGCGCGCTCGTCGACGCCGGTCGACCGGAACAGGCACTCGCCGAGGTCAGGGCGGCCGAACACGACGAAGGCGAATCGATCGCCGGACAGCGCGTACGCGCCCTGGCGCTGCTCGCGCTCGACCAGCCGGACGCGGCGTGCGAAGCTGCTCGACGAGCGGTCGCTCTCGCGCCGGGTGACAGTACCTCCCTCCGCGTGCTGTCGACCGCCCTGCTCCGCTCTGGGGACCGGATCGGAGCCGTCGAGGCCGCCCGTCGTTCGGTCGCCGCGGACCCGGGATCGTGGCAGGCGCACGCTGCGCGAGTCGATGCCCTCTGGCTCGGCGAGCAGAACCGCTTGGAGGCGATGCGGGCGAGCTTCGAAGCCGTGCGCCTGGCTCCCACCGAACCGTTCGTGCACCGCCAGCACGGCGACCTCCTGCTCGCCGTCGGACGGCAACGGGAAGCGCAGGAGGCGTACCGCCGGGGGCTCGCGCTCGCTCCGGAGGACCGAGGGGCACGGCACAACCTGGCGGTGGCACGGCTGCGGCACGGCCACGAGAGCGAGTCCGCGCTGGCCTTCGCGGGCATCCTGTCGACGAACCCGACGGACGCCACAGCACTGCGGAACCTCATGATCGGCGTCGTCAACCCACTCGCCCGCATCAGGGTGGCCCTCGGCGGCGCGGCAGTGATCACCGCCCTCGGCTTCCTGGCGACGATCGACAGCGGGGATCCGGGGATGGAGCGCTGGGCGACCACCTTCCCGCCGGTGACCGCCCTCGCCGTGATCGCCTTCATCGCCCTCCGGTTCACCTCCGAGGCACGGCCTCGCCTCGCCTTCCTCGTCTCGGTCGCTCGACGAGCGGTACCGGGTTGGGGACTCGTGACGCTGGTCCTCGGTGGAGCAACCGCGATCTCGGCGACCGGGCTGTTCCTCCCACCGGTCGCCGCGCTCGTCGCGCAGGGTCTCGTGTTCGTCGGGGTCGTCATCGCGTCCGTCCTGATGAAGCGCATCCTGCGCGCCTTCCCGAGGACCCGCCCAGCGGTGCACGAGGACGACGATGACGACGGGTGACGAGCTCGCCCTCGCGACCGAACTGCGCCTGGCCTGACGCCGCGTCGCGCGACACCACCGAACCGACCGCTCCGAGAGGACTCCCGATGAACGACGACCCGGTCCACGACGACCCGGTGATCGGCGCGCTCCGACGCGCGGTCGACAGCGCACCCCACGACGTCGCACTGCGTGTCCACCTCGGTCGTCTGCTCCTCGAAGCCGGACGTCCGGCTGAGGCGACCGCCGAAGCGGCAGCCGCACTCGCCATCGCGCCGACCGACGCCGCGGCGGGCGCGCTCATGCTGGCGGTGCTGCGCCCGGGTGCCGCCACGGCACGCCCCGCGGACGCGCCGACCGACGCTCCCGCCGCTGGTGCACCGTCCGACTTCGACTGGCACGCCGCGGAACAGCAGGTCGAGCACATCGTCGAACCGTCCTTCGTCGAGGACTCGGCTCCCGATCCGGACCTGCCGTCGGCGTTCTCGGTCGAGCCGTCGGAGGTCCGGTTCGGGGACGTGGGCGGGATGGAGGCCGTCAAGCAGCGGCTCACCGTCGCGTTCCTCGCCCCGCTCGCGAACCCCGAGCTCCGGGCGTTGTACGGCAAGAGCCTCCGCGGCGGTCTGCTGCTGTACGGCCCTCCGGGGTGCGGGAAGACGTTCATCGCCCGGGCTGTCGCCGGCGAGCTCGGCGCACGCTTCATGAGCGTCTCCATCACCGACGTCCTCGACCCCTACCTCGGCGCGAGCGAGCAGAACATCAGGGCGGTCTTCGAGGCCGCACGCGCCGCGGCTCCATGCGTGGTGTTCTTCGACGAGGTCGACGCGCTCGGCCAGCGACGGAGCCAGACCCGCAGCTCGCACGTGCGCGGGATGGTGAACCAGCTGCTCACCGAACTCGACGGCGTCGACGGCGGGAACGAGGGCGTGTTCGTGCTGGCTGCGACGAACCAGCCGTGGGACGTCGACCCCGCGCTCCGTCGTCCGGGTCGGCTGGACCGGACGGTGCTCGTCCTGCCGCCGGACGCCCCGGCACGCGAAGCGATCTTCCGCGGGCACCTCCGCGACCGACCGGTCGAGGGCATCGACCCCGCAGCGCTCGCCAAGCGGACCGAGGGCTTCTCCGGTGCGGACATCGCCTACGTGTGCGAGGTCGCCGCCGAGCACGCGCTCATGGACAGCATCACGACGGGCACTGCACGGCTCATCGGGATGCCGGATCTGCTCGCCGCCCTGGGTGAGGTCCGGCCCTCCACGAGCGCCTGGCTCGAGACGGCTCGGAGCGTCGTCCTGTTCGGCGAGGACGACGGGACGTACGCCGACCTGCGGGCGTACCTCAAGAAGTCCAAGCGCTGAGTGACGGACGGGAGGCCCGGTGCCAGCTGGCACCGGGCCTCCCGTCCTGGGGTCGCGACTAGCGGCCCAAGAACTTCTGCAGCGACGCGAGCTCTTCCTCGGTCGGTGCCTTGCCGCCCTTGGCACCTCCGAGGCCGAGGCCGGACCCCTGCGGGGCCTGCTGCGGCGCAGCCGCCGCGCCGGCAGCCAAGGCCGCGCGCTTGGCGGGGTTGCCCACCTTCGACTTCTTCTTGCCGCCCTGCTGCTGCTTCTTGCCGCCGTGCATGCCCGGGATCGGACCCATGCCCGGCATCTGCGGCACGCCACCGCGGGCGACGGTCTTCATCATCTTGGCGGCCTGCTCGAAGCGGTTGACCAGCGCGTTGACCTCGGTGACCGTCGAGCCGGCACCGCGCGCGATGCGCAGACGGCGCGAACCGTTCAGGAGCTTCGGGAGCTCACGCTCCTGGGGCGTCATCGACTGGATGATCGCCTCGGTGCGGACGATCTCGCGCTCGTCGAAGTTGTCGAGCGCCTCGCGCATGCCCTTCGCTCCCGGGAGCATGCCGAGCATGCCCTTGATGGAGCCGGCCTTGCGGAGCTGCTGCATCTGCTGCAGGAAGTCGTTCAGCGTGAAGTTGTCGGTCGCGATCTTGTCCGCGACCTTGCGCGCCTCTTCCTCGTCGAAGGCGCCCTGCGCCTGCTCGATGAGGGACAGGATGTCGCCGAGGTCGAGGATGCGGCTCGCCATGCGGTCCGGGTGGAACGGCTCGAAGTCGTCGAGCGACTCACCCGTCGACGCGAACATGATCGGGCGGCCGGTCACGCTGGCCACCGACAGGGCCGCACCACCGCGGGCGTCACCGTCGAGCTTGGAGAGCACGACACCGGTGAAGTCGACGCCTTCCTGGAACGCACGGGCCGTGTTGACGGCGTCCTGACCGATCATCGCGTCGATGACGAACAGGACCTCGTCCGGGTCGACGGCCTTGCGGATGTTCGCGGCCTGCTTCATCAGCTCGGCATCGACACCGAGACGACCTGCGGTGTCCACGATGACGGTGTCGTACTGCTGGTCGATCGCGGCCTTGATGGCGTTCTTGGCGACCTTGACCGGGTCGCCGACACCGTTGCCGGGCTCGGGCGCGAACACGTGCACGCCGGCCTGCTCGCCGACGACCTGCAGCTGCTGCACGGCGTTCGGACGCTGGAAGTCCGCCGCGACGAGCATCGGGGTGTGGCCGTCCTTCTTGAGCCACTTGCCGAGCTTGCCCGCGAGGGTGGTCTTACCGGCACCCTGCAGACCCGCGAGCATGATGACCGTCGGCGGCTTCTTCGCGAACTCGAGCCGTCGCTGCTGCCCGCCCAGGATGCCGACGAGTTCCTCGTTGACGATCTGGACGACCTGCTGCGCCGGGTTGAGCGCGCGGTTGACCTCGTCGGAGAGGGCACGCTCGCGCACCGATGCGGTGAACGCCTTGACGACCTCGAGCGCGACGTCGGCGTCGAGGAGCGCCCGCCGGATCTCGCGGACGGTGCCGTCGACGTCGGACGGAGTCAGCCGACCCTTGCTCCGCAGATTGCGGAAGGTCTCGGTCAGCCGATCGGAGAGTGAACCGAATTGCGCCATGATCCGTCGATTCTACAAGGCTCCCGCCGACGACACCGGCCCGTTCACCGCAGGAGGACACCCTCGGTCAGTTCGAGCGGCGCCCCGAGCCCCACGTCGATGACCACCGGGGCGCTCGACGGGCTCCGGTCACCGGTCGGGAACCAGCGCCGGTCGGGCGACACCAGGATCACGAGACCGTCCACGTCGCCCACCGCCGCGAACGACTCCCCCGGCGGGTTGGCGTACGGCTCGAGACCGGCGCGTCGCAGGGCCTCGACGGCGCCGAGGACGTCGGGGACGGGGACGCCGACCTCGCTGACGGAGACGAGCGGGACGGCCGTGTTCTCACCCACGTCTACGGGCAGGTCCCGCCGCTCGATGAGCTCGAGGAGCTGCTGGTCGGGCCCCTCGAAGTAGACCGACCGCGAGTTCCAGTTCGGCGGCCCCTCGAACTCGTCCTGGTCGTCCGTGCCGAGCACCGTCGTCAGTCCGGCAATCCAAGCCTTGGCCGCTTCGAACGTCCCCGTGGGGATGGTCATCGCCAGGTGCAGGGCGCCGGTCATCTCGGGCAGTTCGCGGAACACGAGGAGCGACGACCCCACCACGATGCGCACCGTGGCGTCGACGATCTCGACCGGACACCCCAGTCGTTCGTAGAACCGGGCGGTGTCGGCGAGCGATCGGGTGGCGAGCTGTACCTGTCGGATGTCCATGTCCTCATCGGACCATCTCAACCATTGTTGAGGTCAAGCACCCGGTTGTTGGACGCCGTCCAGAAACTGTCGTACGCTCGCCGCATGCCGGAACTCGAGATCGTCCGCCACCACGGCCTGCTCGACTACGCGGACGGCCTCGCCCTGCAGCGGGACCTGCACGCCGACGTCGTCGCCGGCCGCTCCCCCGGGGCCCTCGTCCTCTGCGAGCACCCGTCCGTGTACACCGCCGGACGCCGCACCGAACCGTCCGACCTGCCGACGAACGGCGCCCCGGTCATCGACACCGACCGTGGCGGACGCATCACCTGGCACGGGCCGGGGCAACTGGTCGCCTACCCGATCGTCCGGCTCGCCGAACCCCTCGATGTCGTCGCCTGGGTGCGCGACCTGGAGCAGGTCGTCATCGACGCCGCGGCCGCAGTCGGGGTGCACGCCGAACGGGTCGCGGGTCGCAGCGGCGCCTGGGTGCCAGGCACGGACGGCTCCCCCGCCGCCAAGGTCGGCGCGATCGGCCTGCACGTCGCCGAGGGCGTGACGAGCCACGGCATCGCGATCAACTGCGACAACGCCCTCGACGCCTACGCCGCGATCGTCCCGTGCGGCATCGCGGACGCCGGGGTCACGACGCTGAGCGCCGCCGCGGCGCACGTGGGGCTCGCTCCCGTGACCGTCGGCGACCTCGCACCCCTGGTCGCAGAGCGCGTCCAACAGGCCGTCGACGGCATGCACAGCGGCCACGGGATCAGCACGACGGCCCCCAGCACCAGCACGAGCCCCAGCACCAGCACCGCGTCCGCCCGACAGGAGACCCTCGTATGACCCTCGCCCCCGAAGGCCGCCGCATGCTCCGGGTCGAGGCCCGGAACGCCGAGACCCCGATCGAGACGAAGCCCGCGTGGATCAAGACCCGTGCCACGCAGGGTCCGGAGTTCCGCGAGCTGTCGAGCCTGGTGCGCGACAAGCAGCTGCACACCGTCTGCCAGGAGGCCGGGTGCCCGAACATCTTCGAGTGCTGGGAAGACCGCGAGGCCACCTTCCTGATCGGCGGCTCGCAGTGCACCCGTCGCTGCGACTTCTGCCAGATCGACACCGGCAAGCCGGAACCGCTCGACCGCGACGAGCCCCGCCGGGTCGCGGACTCCGTGGCGGAGATGGGGCTGCGGTACGCGACCGTGACCGGCGTCGCCCGCGACGACCTGCCCGACGGCGGCTCCTGGCTCTACGCCGAGACCATCCGGGCGATCCACGAACACTCCCCCGGCACCGGCGTCGAGATCCTGGTGCCGGACTTCAACGGGCGACCGGACCAGCTCGGCCCGGTGTTCGACGCCCGCCCCGAGGTCTTCGCCCACAACGTCGAGACCGTCCCGCGGATCTTCAAGCGGATCCGGCCGGCGTTCACGTTCGAACGCTCCCTCGACGTCATCACCCAGGGCCGCGACGCCGGACTGGTCACGAAGTCGAACCTGATCCTCGGCATGGGCGAAGAGCGCATCGAGATCGAGGACGCCCTGCAGCGCCTGTTCGACGCGGGCACGGACATCATCACGCTGACGCAGTACCTCCGCCCGTCGCCCCGGCACCTGCCGGTCGCGCGCTGGGTCAAGCCGGAGGAGTTCGTCGAGCTCCGCCAGGTCGCCGAGCAGATGGGCTTCGCCGGAGTGCTCGCCGGACCGCTGGTCCGGTCGTCGTACCGGGCGGGCCGGCTCTGGGCACGGGCGACGGTGGCCCGCGGCGGCTCGGTTCCCGAGCACCTGGCCCACCTGCTCGACGCGACCCCTGGTCGCCAGGCCGTCTGACGCTCCGGACGACACCCGGACAGACGGGAGGCGCGGTGCCAGCTGGCACCGCGCCTCCTGTCCGTCAGGTGGTGACGACTACTTCGCGTCGGCCTCGACCGACTCCTTCGGCTCGCCCGACGGGGTGAGCCCGCGCTCCTGGCGGCGCTTCGAGACCACCAGCGACGCGGTCGTGGCGACCGCGATCGTCAGCGCGATGAAGCCCAGCGAGAACCAGATCGGGATCTCCGGCGCCCACTCGATGTGCTCGCCCCCGTTGATGAAGGGGAGCTCGTTGACGTGCATGGCGTGGAAGACGAGCTTCACACCGATGAACGCCAGGATGACGGCCAGGCCCTGACCCAGGTAGATGAGGCGCTCGAGCAGCCCGGCGATCAGGAAGTACAGCTGCCGGAGACCGAGCAGCGAGAACGCGTTCGCCGTGAACACGATGAAGGCGTCCTGCGTCAGCCCGAAGATCGCGGGGATCGAGTCGAGCGCGAACAGCACGTCGGTCAGGCCGATGGCGACCATGACGAGCAGCATCGGGGTGAACAGCCGCTTGCCGTCGACGCGGGTGGTCAGACGGTCGCCGTCGTAGTGGTCCGAGGTCGGGATGATGCGCTTGAGGATCCGGATGAGCCGGGATTCGCCCTCGCTGCCGTGGTCGTTGCCACTGCGGGCCTGCGACCAGGCGAGCCAGAACAGCAGCGCACCGAACAGGTAGAAGACCCACGAGAAGTTCTCGATGATCGTGACGCCGAGGGCGATGAACACACCGCGGGCGACGAGCGCGATCGCGACGCCGACCAGCAGGACCTTCTGCTGGAACTCCTTCGGCACGGCGAAGCTCGACATGATGATGAGGAAGACGAAGAGGTTGTCGACCGACAACGCCTTCTCGGTCAGCCAGCCGGCGAAGTACTCGCCACCGGCCTGCCCGCCGCCGAACACCAGGATGCCGATGCCGAACAGGATCGCCAGCCCGATGTAGAAGGCCGACCAGAACGCGGATTCGCGGATGTGGGGCACGTGCGGCGTGCGGACGTGCGAGTAGAAGTCGAACACCAGCAGCGCGAGGATGCCGGCGATCGTGATGAGCCAGACGAAGAGTGGGACGTCCACGGTTTCCTTCAGGTAGGGCGCGCCGCTGATGTGTGGGTACGCCGAGGCCTGAAGGTCTCTTCCGTCGCTCGGCACCGGAACCGGTGCCGCACGACCGGCGCCCCGGGGCCGGATCGTTCCGGACCGTACTGACGGGGTCACCGAGAGGGAATACTCCCCTTCGTGATCCCGAGCATACCGGGCACAGCGGACATGTGCCGCGCTCTAAGCTGGGAGCATGGCGAGTTCTTGGTCACTGTCCACACGGCTGCGCGGCCTCTTCCAGCGCAAGACGATCGACGAGACCACGTGGGAGGACCTCGAGACCGCCCTCATCGGCGCCGACTTCGGGCCCGACATCTCCGAGGAGATCATCGAGGACCTGCACGCCCGCGTCGACCGGTACGGCACGACCGACCCCGCCGACCTGCAGCGCATGCTCCGCGAGGTCCTCGAGGAACGGCTCTCGAAGCTCGACACCACCCTGAAGCTCAGCGCGCGGCCCGCCGTGGTGCTCGTCGTCGGGGTGAACGGCGTCGGCAAGACCACGACGATCGGCAAGTTCGCCAAGTTCCTGAAGACCTACGACCGCACGGTGCTCGTCGGGGCGGCGGACACGTTCCGCGCCGCGGCGGTCGAGCAGGTCGCCACCTGGGCCCAGCGCGCCGGGGTCGACGTCGTCCGTCCGTCGCAGCCCGGGCAGGACCCGGCGTCGGTGGCGTACCAGACCGTCGAGAAGGCGATCCGCGACCAGACCGAGATCGTCGTCATCGACACCGCCGGGCGCCTGCACACCAAGGCCGGCCTGATGGACGAACTCACCAAGATCAAGCGCGTGGTCGAGAAGCAGACCGAGATCAGCGAGGTCCTGCTCGTCCTCGACGCGACGACGGGCCAGAATGGCCTCGCACAGGCTCACGCCTTCATCGAGGGTGCCGGTGTGACCGGCCTCGTCATCACGAAGCTCGACGGCTCGGCAAAGGCCGGGTTCGTGCTGAGCGTGCAGGAGAAGACCGGCATCCCGATCAAGCTCATCGGGCAGGGCGAGGGCATCAACGACCTCACGGGCTTCACCCCGCACGTGTTCGTGCAGAACCTCGTCGGCTGAGCGAAGGCGGCCACGTCGGCTGAGCGAACGCGTCGGCACGCCGAGGAGTAGCGTCCCTGACGGTCCGGGCATCTGCTCGGTCTCGTTCCAGGGATAGGAGACCCTCATGCCCGCACTGCTGATCATCGCGATCATCGTCGGCCTCGTCCTGCTCTTCAGCGGCATCTTCGTCGGTGCGCTGAAGTTCCTGCTCTGGGTGGGCATCGTGCTCATCCTGCTGGCGGTCATCGGCTGGCTGCTCCGGACGATCCGCGGTCGCGCGTAGCGACCCGGCGTCCTGTCCGGACGCACCTGACAGAACGGGAGGCGCGGTGCCAGCTGGCACCGCGCCTCCCGTCTGTCGTGGTGACGTGCACGGCTCTCCGAAAGCGACAGATCTCGGTACCGGCCCAAGGTGATCCCCGCGAAAGCGACAGATCGCCGCGAACTGTCGGCGCAGATCTGTCGCTTTCGCGGAACGGGGTGCGAAGCTCGGGCGCCTAGGCGACCGCGTCCGCCGGCTCGCGCTTCTGCACCCGCTGGCCGACGACAGCGGAGACGCCGTCTTGCCGCATCGACACCCCGTACAGGGCGTCGGCGATCTCCATCGTCCGCTTCTGGTGCGTGATGACGATGAGCTGGGACGACTCGCGGAGCCGCTCGAACACCGTCAGCAGGCGGCCGAGGTTGGCGTCGTCGAGTGCCGCCTCGACCTCGTCCATGATGTAGAACGGCGACGGCCGAGCGGTGAAGATCGCGACGAGGAGCGCCACCGCCGCCAGGGACCGCTCGCCGCCGGACAGCAGGGTCAGGCGGTCGATCTTCTTACCGGCGGGCTTCACCTGCACGTCGATCCCGGTGCCGAGCAGGTCGGTCGGGTCGGTCAGGTTGATCGACCCCGAGCCGCCCGGGAACAGGATCGGGAAGATGACGTCGAACGCTTCCTTCGTGTCGTTGAACGCGGACTCGAAGATCGTCTGCATCTTCGTGTCGAGCTCGTCGATGATCGTCAGCAGGTCCGTCCGGGTCTTCTGCAGGTCCTCGAGCTGCTCGGCGAGGAACGCGTGCCGCTGCTCGAGCGCCTGGAACTCCTCGAGCGCGAGCGGGTTCACCTTGCCGAGCTGTCCGAGGTCGCGCTCGGCGGCCTTGAGTCGGCGCTCCTGATCGGCACGGACGTAGGGCACGGTCTCGACGTCGGCCGGGTCGACCTCGTCGGACGTGTCGAACTCGGGCAGGGCCGGGCCGCCGGGCAGCGTGGACTCGGCGTTGACGAGGGCCAGGTCGTCGGTGCTCGTCTCGGCGTCTTCGTCTGCATGCGCGTCCGTGTCGGTGTCCGCGCGGTCCGGCTCGGTCACGCCCGCGGCTTCGGCCGCGGCAGCCGCCGCTGCGCGCTCCGCCTCGCGGTGCTTCCGCGCGCGCACCCGCGGGTCCACGAGCACGTCGACCGGCACGGGGACGTGCGGCCCGTACTCGGCCACCAGCACTGCTTCCGTCAGCCCGAGCTCGCTCTGCGCCCGGTCGAGGACGCCGGACACGTGCAGCTTCTTCTCGTAGATCTCCATCTCGAGCGAGTGCACGCCGTCGGTGATCGTCTGCAGGCGGTCGCGGAGTTCGCGCTCCTCGTTGCGGATCGTCTGCAGCTCGGTGTTGCGCTTCGACCGCTCGGCTTCCTCCGTCGCCAGCTGCACCCGCGCTTCGGCCAGCGAACGGTCGACCGCACCGAGCACCCCGGGCAGGTCGGCGAGCACGGCTTCCGCGGTCCGGATCTGGCCGCGTCGGATGACGGCGAGCCGGGCGGCCTCCTCGGCGGCGGCGCGCTCCGCCTCGAGCTGGCGTTCGAGCTGGTCGGCGCGGTTCCGTTCGGCGCGCACCCGCTCGCGCACGGTCTCGACCTGGATCCGCTGCTCGACCTCGGCCGCACGTGCGGCTTCGAGCGCGTCCTGCAGCGCGGGACGCTCAGACGCGTCGACCACGGGACGCTCCTGCTCGGTGAAGGCCCGGTGCGCCGACTCGGCCTCGGCCAGCACCGCCTCGGCGGTCTCGACGGCGCCGTCGGTCTCGGCCAGCGCGGCACGCAGCCGTTCGACCTCGGCCGCGGCGTTCTCCGCCTTCGCCCGCGTCGACGCACTCGTGCGGTCGTACTCGGCCTTCGCCCGCGTGTACGCGCGGGATGCTGCGTCGGCCTCGTCCGCACGGCGGCGTGCGTCCTCGACGGCACTGCGTGCGGCCTGGAGGCCCGTGGCCGCGTCCTCGGCGTCGGTCGCGATCGCGTCGCGGCGCGTCACGGCGTCGTCGCGCTCCGCGACGAGCTCGATGCGCGAGGTCACGCGCTCCCCGCCGCCGGTCACGCGGACCGCGCGGACGAGGTCGCCGGACCGCGTGACCACCGTGGCGTGCGGGGCGGCCGTGAGCACCGCCTCCAGGTCGAGGTCGTCGGTCTCCGCGACCAGCGTGTCCCGCAGGATCGACGCGAGCGCCGGCGGTCCCTGCACCAGGTCCGTGGCACGGCGGACGCCGGTCGGCAGGGTCTCGGGCAGGGCGGTGGTGACGGCTGCGGCATCCGCGACGACGACGTCGATCCGGCCGAGGTCAGCAGCGCGGGCGTGGTCGACGGCGTCGAGCGCCGCACCGCGGTCGTCGGCGAGGACGGCGTCGGCGAGTCCCTCGAGCGCGGTGGCGATCGCGGCCTCGAACCCGGGCGAGACCGTCAGGCTGTCGGCCAGGCGACCGACGATGCCCGCGCGACCGGCGTCGATCAGGGCCTGCGAACCGTCGCGGACCTCGATCGACATGCCGAGCGCGGCGACCCGGGCGTCGAGGGCGTCCCGCTCGCGTTCGAGGGCGTGGAGGCGGTCGCGCTGCTCGTCGCGCGAGGTCTGGGCCCGTTCGAGCTCGGCGCGCGCCTGCTCCAGGGTCTGCGCGAGCGCGGTCTCGTCGACGCCCTCGGACGGGTCGACACCGAGTTCGGCGAGGGCCGCCGCGGCACGCTCGGCACGCTCGCCCGCCTCGGCCAGAGCCCGCTCCCGCCGCTCGCGGTCGGCGACGGCGGAACCGCGCTTCGACCGGGCGACGTCGACGGCGCTGGCGAGCCGCTGCGCCTCGAGGTCGTGCTGCGAGACCCGGGCTGCCTGGGCGGCGATGCGTTCGTCGAGGGCGTCCAGCGAGGCGCGTGCGTCCTGCACCGCGCGGGCGGTCGTCGCCGAGCCGCCCTGCATCTCGTCGGCGCGGGCGGCGAGGCGGTCGGCCTCGGCACGGACCCCGGCGACCTGCTCCTGGGTGACGGTGGGCCCCTGCTGCGGGGCGTCGGCCTGCTGCGCGAGGAACATCAGGCGCTGGTTCGCCAGGCTCGACAGGCCACGGAGGCGCTCCTGCACGCTCTCGAGCCGGTGCACGACGGTGCGGGCACGGTCGACGTCGTCGCCGACCATGCTCTGCTCGACGTGCTGCTGGCGCACCCGGGTCTGGTCGAGCCGCTCGGTCAGGACGATGCGCTCGGACTTGCGGCCCGCCTCGACCTCCTGGTGGTCGTGCAGCTCGCGGCGCAGGCGCACCACGTCGTCGGCCAGGATGCGGGCCTTGGCGTCGCGGAAGACCGCGGCGACCGACTGGGCCTTGCGCGCGACCTCGGCCTGGCGCCCGAGGGGCTTCAGCTGCCGCCGGATCTCACCGGCCAGGTCGGACAGGCGGGTCAGGTTCGTCTGCATCGCGTCGAGCTTGCGGAGGGTCTTCTCCTTGCGACGGCGGTGCTTCAGGATCCCGGCGGCCTCCTCGATGAAGCCGCGGCGGTCCTCGGGGGTGGCGTGCAGCACCTTGTCGAGCTGCCCCTGCCCGACGATGACGTGCATCTCACGGCCGAGGCCGGTGTCGCTTAGCAGCTCCTGCACGTCGAGCAGGCGGCAGTTCTCGCCGTTGATGGCGTACTCGCTGCCACCGTTGCGGAACAGCGTGCGCGCGATCGTCACCTCGGAGTACTCGATCGGCAGCAGGCCGTCGCTGTTGTCGATGGTCAGCAGCACCTGGGCCCGACCGAGCGGGCCGCGGGTCGAGGTGCCGGCGAAGATGACGTCCTCCATCTTGCCGCCGCGCAGGGTCTTCGCCCCCTGCTCCCCCATCACCCAGGCCAGGGCGTCCACCACGTTCGACTTGCCGGAGCCGTTCGGGCCGACGATGCACGTCACGCCCGGCTCGAACGCGAACGTCGTCGGCTGCGCGAAGGACTTGAACCCCTTGATGGTCAGGCTCTTCAAGTACATGCGGTCTCCGGATGCTCTGGTTGGCGTCAGGCTAACGCGTGCGGGCGCGGGGACGGGGTTGGCACACGGGGCAGATGTGGCTCGACCGGTTCATGAAGGCCTCGCGCACGATCGTCGTGCCGCAGCGCGGGCACGGCTTCCCCTGCTGCCCGTAGACGTTCAGGCGCTGCGAGAAGTACCCGGACTGCCCGTTGACGTTGACGTACTGGGCGTCGAAGCTCGTGCCGCCGTCCTCGAGCGCCCGGCGCAGGATGGCACGGACCTCGTCGAGCAGCCGACGCAGGTCGGCACGGGTGAGGCGGTCGGCGGCGCGGTCGTAGTGCAGCTTCGCGGCCCAGAGCGACTCGTCGGCGTAGATGTTGCCGATGCCGCTCACGACGCCCTGGTCGAGCAGCACCCGCTTGATGCCGCTCGAACGCTTCCGTGCCATCGCGGTGAACCGGTCGTCGTCGAAGGCGGGGTCGAGCGGGTCACGGGCGATGTGCGACACCTGCCCGGGCACCCACCGACGCCACACGGCATCGGGGTCGATCGCGTCGACCTGCCCGCCGAACCCGGCGGGAGCACCGTCGATCGTCGGCACCATCGCGTCGATCGCCATCGAGCCGAACGTGCGCTGGTCGACGAACTCGAGTTCCACCGGGGGCTCCGCCGCACCCGAGCGGTCGGTGCCCGCGGGCTGCACGTCGATGAGGATCCGCCGGTGCTTGGCCGCCGGTCGACCACGGCCGAGCAGGATCTGCCCGCTCATGCCCAGGTGGGCGACGAGTGCCTCTGGGCGGTCCCCGTCGTGCTCGGGCTGCAGCGGCATCCAGAGGAACTTGCCCCGGCGGACCGCGGCGGCGATCGTGCGACCGGTCAGCCGGTCGGCGAAGTCCTCGGCAGGGCCGTCGTGCCGGGTGAGGGCACGGTCGTCGACCACGTCGACGTGCAGGACCCGCGCGCCGCTGACGGCGGGTTCGAGGCCGGCGCGGACGACCTCGACCTCGGGGAGTTCGGGCACGCGGTCAGGCCGCTCGGCCGGACAGCCGGGTCCAGGCGTCGAGCGCGGCGGCCATCTCGGCGGCCTTCTTGCTCGACCCGGTGCCGGTGGCGATGTCCTCGCCCTGCAGGACGACCGTCGCCATGAAGGTCTTGTCGTGGTCCGGGCCGGTCTCGGTGACGCGGTACGCCGGGTTGCCGAGCGAGCGGCTCGAGGCGAGCTCCTGCAGGCTCGTCTTCGGGTCCATCGCGGCGCCGAAGCGGTCCGGGTCGATCATGAGCGGTTCGACCAGGCGGAGCACGAGCTCGGTGGCCGGGTCGGGACCGGCCGACAGGTACGTCGCGCCGATGACGGCTTCGACGGTGTCGGCCAGGATCGACGACTTGTCGCGCCCGCCGGTCTGTTCCTCGCCCTTGCCGAGGCGCAGGTAGCGGCCGAGCCCGATCATCCGGGCGATCTCGGCCAGCGCCACGGTCGACACCAGGCTCGCTCGACGCTTGGCGAGGTCACCCTCGTCGAGGTCGGGGAACGACCGGTAGAGCTTCACGGTCACGGCCTGGCCGAGGATCGAGTCCCCGAGGAACTCGAGGCGCTCGTTGTGCTTGATGCCCCCGTGCTCGTAGGCGTAGGAGCGGTGCGTCAGGGCGAGCTGGAGCAGCTCGAGGTCGATGTCGGCCCCGAGGATGCCCTGCAGACGAACGACGTCCGGCCCCGCGGGGCGAGACCCCGCAGCGCCGGACGTTGTCGTCATGCGTTCGGTCCGATCAGACGTCGGCGACCTTGCGGCCCTTGTACTCCATGTACAGGGGCGTGCCGGCCGAGTCCTCGACGACCTTCGCGCGGTGCGGGAGGCTGTAGGTGACCTGACCGTTCTCGATCGTCTTCACGAGCTGGATCGGCGTGGCCTTCCACTGCGAACGACGGGCGTGCGTGTTCGCACGGGACTGCTTGCGCTTGGGAACGGCCATGGTGAATCTCTTTCGGTTGGTCGGTGGTCGGTACGGGGGCTGGCGGTGTCGGGACCTACTCGGTCTCGGCCCGCTCCTCGCCCTCGGTGGTCTTCGGTGCGGTGGTGTCACCGTCGGTGCTGTCGTCGAGCTCGATCGCGCTGAGCGCTGCCCAGCGGGGATCCAGCACCTGACGAGCGGGCTGCTCGCCGAGGTCGGCCAGACGCTCGCCCGTCACCGGGTCGAGTCCTGGGCAGTCCGGTCGGCAGACCGGCTGGAACGGCAGCGACAGCACCACCGCATCTCGAACGACCTGTTCGGTGTCCACGTGGTCATCGCGAACGAAGAAGTCGAAATCCTCCGAGGCATCATACGCGAACAGCTCGGCGAAATCGACCTCGATCGGTTCGCTGATGTCGATGAGGCAGCGCGAGCACTCCCCCGTGGCGTCGGCCGAAGCGTGTCCGGACACGAGGACGCCCTCGTGCAGGCCTTCGAGTTTGACGTCGATGTGCAGTTCGGCACCCTGTCGGACGCCGATCAGACCGGCCCCCATCGCGTCGGGCACCTCGATGTCGAGCGAGTGCTCGCGCATCTCACCCGGCCGGTGCGCGAGGTCGCGCACGCGCAGGGCGTAGGGGCTGTTCACGGGGGAAGACACGATCGACAAGCCTAGCGCGATCGGGGCCGAGAGTCGAGGTGGCGACAGGCGTGTCCGGACGCGGTGCCGCCCCGGGGACGCTCAGCGGGCCGCGAGCGCGTCGGCGACCGTCTTCGGCACGTAGGGCGTGACGTCACCGCCGAGGGACGACACCTGGCGGATCAGCGAGCTCGACACGTGCGCCCGCGACGCCTCGGGCAGCAGGAACACCGTCTCGACGTCGGCCAGGTGGCGGTTCATGATGGCCATCGGGGTCTCGTACGCGACGTCCTCGCCGGACCGCACGCCCTTCACCAGGACCTTCGCCCCGACCTGCCGGCAGTAGTCGACCAACAGCCCGGACGTCCACTCGCCGACCGTGACCGTCTCCGGCGCGCCGACCTCGACCAGCGAGTCCTTGATGAGCCGAACCCGGTCGACCGCCTCGAACATCGCCGGCTTCTTGTCGGGGTTGTGCACCACGAGGACGTGCACCTCGTCGAAGAGCCCGGCCGCGCGGCCGATGACGTCGAGGTGCCCGAGGGTGACGGGGTCGAAGGAACCGGGGACCACCGCGATCTGCGCCATGGCAGCGACGATACCGCCCGCGACGCTGTGCCCCCGGGTCAGTTCTTGCCGAGGAACGCCGCGTCGGACTCGTCGAGACGCCGGGCGAGGGCGTCGCGGAGGGCCGGGGACCCCTCGAGCTCGGGATCGGGTTCGAGCACGCGCTCCGCTTCTTCCCGCGCGTCGACGATGAGGTCGGCGTGCTCGACCACCCGGAGCAGGTTGAGCGAGGACCGCCCACCGGACTGCCGTTCGCCCAGGACGTCGCCCTCGCGCCGGAGCTCGAGGTCGACCCGGGCGAGCTCGAACCCGTCGTCCGAGGCGGCCACGGCGTCGACGCGCTCGCGCGAGGTTGTCTCGAGCTCGGCGGAGGTGACCAGCAGGCAGACACCGGCCCACTGCCCACGGCCGATGCGGCCGCGGAGCTGGTGGAGCTGCGAGACACCGAACCGGTCAGCGTCGAGGACGGCCATCATCGCCGCGTTCGGGACGTCGACGCCGACCTCGATCACGGTCGTCGCCACGACCACGTCGAGGTCGCCGGCGGCGAAGGAGGTCATCACGCGGTCCTTCTCGTCGGCGGTCATCCGGCCGTGCAGGACCGCGATCGAGCGCCCTTCGAGCACGGGCATGGTGCGCATCCGTTCGGCGGTGGCGAGCACGGTCGCCGGGGCACGCTTCGGGGCGTCGTCCTCGCCCTCGACCGGCTCCGGCTCGCCGTCGTCCTCGGTGTGGGCGTCGTCGATGGCCGGGCAGACGACGAACGCCTGGCGACCCTTGGCCAGTTCTTCGGCCATGCGGGACCAGATCCGGGGTTCCCACCCGGGGTGCTCCGCCAGCGGGACCGTGAAGGTCTCGACGCCGGCGCGCCCCGACGGCATGCCCGTGATGGTCGAGACGTCGAGGTCGCCGAACACCGTCATGGCGACGGTGCGCGGGATCGGCGTGGCCGTGAGCACGAGCACGTGCGGCGGGGTCGTGCCCTTGGTGCGGAGGGCCTCGCGCTGCTCGACGCCGAAGCGGTGCTGCTCGTCGACCACCACGAGCCCCAGCTCGGCGAAGTCCACCCGGTCGCCCAGGAGCGCGTGGGTGCCGACGACCAGCCGTGAGCTGCCCGACGCGGCGGCGAGCAGGGCACGGCGCCGTTCGTCGGTGGACTGCGACCCGGTCAGGATCACCGGTCGGAGCTCGGCGGCCAGGTCCGGCCCGAGGAACTTCACGATGGAGCGCAGGTGCTGGGCCGCCAGCACCTCGGTCGGGGCGATGAGCGCGGACTGGCCGCCGGACTCGGCCACCGTGAGCATCGCCCGGATCGCCACGAGGGTCTTGCCCGAACCGACCTCGCCCTGGATCAGCCGGTGCATTGGCCAGGTGCGGGCGAGGTCCTGGTCGATGTCGGCACCGACGGCCCGCTGGTCGTCCGTCAACGTGAAGGGCAGGGTGGCGTCGAAGCGCTCGAGGATGCCACCAGGGGCGGCGACGCGCGGGGTGGCCGCGGTGCGACGGGCCGCGATCCGGCGCTGCACCAGGGCGGTCTGCAGCACGAACGCCTCGCGGTAGCGCAGGGCGTCCTGCGCGCGCTTGAAGTCCGCGACCTTCTCGGGGCGGTGCAGCAGCTCGAGGGCACGGCGGAACGGCACGAGGTCGAGCCGGGACCGCGCGGACGCCGGCACCGGGTCGGGCAGGTCCGGCAGGGTGTCGAGGACGATCCCGATGGACTTCGCGATCTGCCACGAGGTGAGCGAGGCCGTCGCCGGGTAGATCGGGATCGGCTGGCGCGACCACCGGATCGCTTCGTCGGAACCGGGCTCGGCCGTGGCGCGGGGGTCGTCGGGGTCGAACAGCTCGTAGTCGGGGTGGGCGAGCTGCCGGGCGCCCCGGTAGTCGCTGACCTTGCCGGAGAAGATGCCCCGGGCGCCGGGGACGAGGTCCTTCGTGCGCCACCCCTGGTTGAAGAACGTGAGGGTGAGCAGGCCCTTGCCGTCGCCGATCTTCGCTTCGAGGATCGAGCCGCGGCGCGCGCGCATGGTGCGTTCACGGACGTCGACCACCTCGGCCACGATGGTGACCGGTTCGCCGATCGCGAGCGAGTCGAGGGCCGTCAGTGCACCACGCTCGGCGTAGCGGCGGGGTGCGTGCTCGAGGAACTCCCCCACCGTGCGGTAGCCGAAGGCCTTCTCGATCGCGGTCGCCGTCCGACCGCCGAGCACGTTCGCGAGCCGCGCGTCGAGCGGCGCCGGACCGAGGTCGGGCGCGGCCGGCGCAGCGGGGGTTCCGGAGGTGACCACGCTCCAACGGTACCGGGCACGACCGACCCCACCCGTGCCTCCCGAGCGGCCTGTGGAGAACACCGGACCGGACCCGCCGGGCCGATACGGTGGCTGCATGACCCGCATCATCGCCGGCGCCGCCGGCTCCCTGACGCTCCGGGTGCCGAAGTCCGGCACCCGCCCGACGAGCGACCGCGTGCGCGAGGCGCTGTTCTCGTCGCTCGAGGCACGGGGGCTCGTCGAGGCCACGTCGGTGGCCGACCTGTACGCGGGGACGGGCGCGCTCGGGCTCGAGGCGGCCTCGCGCGGTGCGGCCGAGGTCGTCCTGGTCGACCGGGCGTCCGCCGCCGCGCAGGCCTGCCGGGCGAACGCGAAGGCCGTGCAGCAGCGGGTGCCGGGCGTCCGGATCGACGTGCAGCCGCAGCCGGTGCTCGGGTACCTGCGCGGGACCGTCCGCACCTTCGACCTGGTGTTCATCGACCCGCCCTACGACGTCACCGAGCACGAGCTCGCCGAGGTGCTCGAGGCCCTGTCGCCGAAGCTGACGCCGGATGCCGTCGTCGTGGTCGAGCGGAGCAAACGCTCCCCCGAGCCCACCTGGCCGGCGGGGCTCGCGCCGTTCAGCAAGCGCAGCTACGGCGAGACCGTCGCGTGGGAGGCCGTCGCCGCCGGCTGAGGCGCTCTGCGCGTGTGCACGCGCTCCGCGACAGTGCACCTGTCGAACGACGCGTGTTCTGTCGCCACACGGTGGTGCACCGACCGGGCCCGGTCAGCCGGCGGCGCCGTCCCAGTCCGCGTAGGGGTCCCAGCCGGTCGTCGGCACCGGCGACCCCGCACGCAGCAGGTCCGCGTCCCCACGCTCGCGCACGACACCGATGCGCCGGAAGCCCCCGGGCAGAGCCGTGCCTGCCGGGAACGTGGCGAGCAGTCCGTGGTCCTCGCCACCGTGCAGCGCGACCTCGTCGAGGTCGGCGGCGGCATCGAGTTCGAGCGTCACCCGGCTGGCACGGGCGAGCCGACCAGCGTCGATCGCCAGGCCGTCGGACAGGTCGAGCATCGCGGTGGCCCCGGCCCCAGCCGCGAGCGGCCCGTCGGCGATCGGGGGCACCGGGCGGCGCTGGCGGCCGACGTCGGGGTCGTCGTCCGCACCGCTCGCAACCGTCGCGGCGCGGTCCGGCTCGCCCCGGCCGTCGACGCCCTCGCGGAACAGCCGGGACAGCCCACGGGCGGCACGTCCGAGCTCGCCGGACACCGCGAGCACGTCACCGACGCTCGCGCCCGACCGGAGCACGGGCGCGCGGCCCAGCAGGTCACCGAAGGCGGTGACGGCCACCGTGAACGTCGCCGAGGTGGACAGGTCTCCCCCGACGACCCCGCACCCCGGCGCGAGTGCATCGACGGCGAGCCGGAAGCCGTCGGCGATGCCCTCGAGGACGGCCACGGGGGTGTCCTGCGGTGCGGCGAGGGCGATCACGAGGCCGCTCGGTACGGCACCCATCGCGGCGACGTCGGAGAGGTTCGTGGCGGCCGCCTTCCAGCCGATGTCCGTCGGTGACGACCACGCCCACCGGAAGTCCGGACCGTGGACCATCATGTCCGTCGTGACGACGAAGCGGCCGTCCGGAGCGGCGACGACGGCGCAGTCGTCACCGGGGCCGAGGATCGGCGTGCCCGCGGGCAGACGGCTCGTGATCCGGTCGAGGACGACGAGTTCGCCGAGCTCCCCCACCGTCGGTCCGGCCCAGGCGTCGTCCGTCGCATCCACACGAGAACGGTAGCCTGGACGGCGATGGACACCGCGCGCCGCACCCCTCGAACCCTCGCGATCGTGGGGGCCGTGATCACCCTCGCCGCCGGGCTGACCGGGTGCACGAACGCCGTGTCGATGTCCGCCGCCCCGTCGGCGAACGCAGCGGCGTGCGCGGCCGTGCAGGTCCGACTGCCCGCGACCGTGGACTCGAAGTTCGACCTGCGGAACACGAACGCGCAGGCGACCGCTGCCTGGGGTGACCCCGAGGTGGCGATCTACCACTGCGGTGTCGCCGTCCCCACCGTGTCCGACCTGCCGTGCTTCTCGCAAGGCGGCGTCGACTGGATCCGCGACGACCGCGGCGACCAGGTCGTCTACACGACGTTCGGTCGGTCACCGGCCGTGCAGGTCGTGGTCGACTCGACGAAGACCACGTCATCGGTCGTGCAGGAGCTGTCCGACGCCGTGTCGTCACTGCCCAAGGACGGACACGAGTGCCTCGACCCCGCCGACGTGCAGGGCTGACCGAACTGGTCAGCGGACGGCGGCTCGACCCAGCTCGATGAGCTCCGTGATCAGCTCGCCGTAGGACACGCCCGACGCCGCCCAGCAGCGCGGGTACATCGACAGCGGCGTGAAGCCCGGCATCGTGTTGACCTCGTTCACGACGAAGCCGTCGTCGGTCAGGAAGCAGTCGACACGGGCGAGCCCCGAACCACCGATGGCCTCGAACGCGCGGGCACCGATGGAGCGGATCTCGTCGGTCTCGTCGTCGGTCAGCGGTGCCGGGCAGAGCAGCGACTCGTCGCCGCCCAGGTACTTCGACGCGAAGTCGTAGAAGCCGTCCTCGGCCACCACGATCTCGCCTGGCAGGCTCGTGCGCGGCACACCGTCACAACCCTCGAGCACGGCGACCTCGACCTCGCGGCCGATCACACGGGGCTCGACGATCACCTTGGAGTCGTGCTCGAACGCCAGGTCCATGGCGGCACCCAGCTGCGAGGGCTCGTCGACGCGCGAGACGCCCATGCTCGACCCGGCGCGGGCCGGCTTGACGAACAGCGGCCAGCCGTGGGCGGCGATCGTCTCGGCGACGTCCACGGGGTCGGCCGCCCACTGCCGGCGGAGCACCGTGGTCCACGGTGCGACCCGGAGCCCAGCGTGCTCGAGCACGGCCTTCGCGACGTGCTTGTCCATCGCCAGTGCGCTCGCGAGCACGCCGTCGCCGACGTACGGCAGCCCGGCGATCTCGAGCAGGCCCTGGATCGTGCCGTCCTCGCCGAAGGGACCGTGCAGGATCGGGAACACCACGTCGACCGGGATCGCGGTGACGGTGCCGTCGGGGTGGGACACGACGAGTTCGTTGGTGGCCGGCGAGGTCGGGAACGCGATCCGCGTGCCGTTGTCGGGAACGGTCGGCAGCGCGCCGTCGCGGATGGTCCACTGCGCCGGGTCGTCCGACTGCAGCGTGAAGGCACCGTCCTGGGTGATCCCGATCGGCACGAGGTCGTACTCGGCCCGGTCGACGACGTCCATGATGCCGCCGGCGGTCACGCAGCTGATCTCGTGCTCGCTCGAGCGACCGCCGAAGAGCACGGCGACGGTGGTCCTGGGCATGGGGGTTCCCTCGGGGATCGTGGGCACGGGAGTCCCTTCGTGACTCGGTGCGGGACCGGTCATTCGCCCTGCGGCTCGTCGGTCTCGGTGAGGTGCGGCGCGATGTTGCGCGGATCGAGCCTACCGGCGAGGACCTCGCCGACCTGGCTGACGATGGGCATGTCGACGCCGTTCGCCGCGGCCAGCTCGAGGATCGGGGCGACCGAGGCCAGCCCCTCCGCCGTCTGGTTCATCTGGCGGACGACCTCGTCGAACCGGTAGCCCTGGCCGAGCAACCGCCCGGCGGTGTTGTTCCGCGACAGCGGCGACTGGCACGTGGCGATGAGGTCACCGAGGCCCGCGAGCCCGGACAGCGTGGACGACTGCGCGCCGAGCGACACCGCGAAGTCGGTCATCTCGGCGAGGCCGCGCGTGATGATCGAGGCCTTGGTGTTCTCGCCGTAGCCGACCCCGTCGACGATGCCGATCGCGACGGCGATGAGGTTCTTCAGCACGCCGCCGAACTCGGTGCCGATGACATCGGTGTTGATGAACGACCGGAAGTACGGGTTCGTCGCGACGGCTGCGACGTCGGTGGCGGTCTCCAGCGAGGACGACGACACAACGGCGGCGGTCGGCTGCCGACGGGCGATCTCGAGCGCCAGGTTCGGGCCGCTGGCCACGGCGATGCGGTCCTGGTCGATGCCGAGGCCCTGCAGCAGGACCTCGCTCATCCGCAGGCCCGTGCTCTTCTCGACGCCCTTCATCAGGCTGACGACCGGTACGTCCGCGGGCAGCAGCTCGCGGATCGCGGCGAGGTTGGAGCGCAGGGTCTGCGAGGGCACCGAGACGTACACCTGCGAGGCGCCGTCGAGCACGCGCTCGAGCGACGTCGAGGCGGTCAGGGTGCGGGGCAGGTTGATGCCGGGCAGGTAGTCCGAGTTGCGCTTGGTCTCGGTGATCTCGCGGGCGACCTCGGGGCGTCGGGCCCACACCACGGTGGAGGCACCACCCTCGGCCAGCACCTTCGCGAACGTGGTGCCCCAGCTGCCGGCACCGATCACGGCCACTCGGGGCTTGTCGGTCGACTGCATGACCACCCGGATCGCGGCGGTGTCGAAGGCCCCCGGAGCCGCGGCGGCGGGGTCGGGTCGGTCGTCGTGGGGTCGGAGGTCACTCAAACCGGCCGGTCTCCTTCTGGTTGTTCGCCGCCGGGTCCCAGCGGGTCGCGGGTGCCCGTTCGCCACGGAGCACCTCGAGCAGCGCGGTGATCTCGCGCATGACGAGTTCGGTGGCCTCGCCGAGCATCTGCTGGTCGATCTGCCGACCGCGGTACGCCGACAGGTCGACCGGGTCACCGATGATCACGTCGACGCGGGACGGCGGGAACAGCCGGAGCTTCTTGCCGTACCTGGCCATGATGTTCTGCGTGCCCCAGTGGGCCATCGGGATGAGCGGCACGTCGTTCTCGAGCGCGATCCTCACCGCGCCCGTCTTGCCGCGCATCGGCCACAGGTCGGGGTCGCGGGTGAGCGTGCCCTCGGGGTAGACGATGATCGCCCCGCCCTGCTCGACCAGGGACCGGCCGCCACCGAGCGGGTCGCTCAGGCGCGTCCGGCCGGAGCGCTCGACCGGGATCTGCCCCATGCCGGACATGAGCTTGCCGACCACGGGGACCTTGAACAGCGACGCCTTCGCGAGGAACCGCGGCGCCCGCTTCGAGATGTACACGGCGGTGCCCACGACCAGGGGGTCGATGTTCGTGAAGTGGTTCGGTGCGAGCACGAACGCACCCTCGGCCGGCAGGCGGTTCGGGCCGTGCCAGTGGTAGCGCGCCGAGAACCGGAACGTCGGGATGACGATCGAGGCGACGATGCGGAACGCGGTGTTCAGCTCACCGCGGCGCCACCGGCGCCCACGCACGGGGAGGCCGGTCGCGACCTGCGCGTCGGAGCCGCCACGGGCCTCCAGACCGTCGCCTTTTCCTTCTGCCGGCACTGTGCCTATCCAGCGAAGTCGAAGTCGGCGCCGAGCTTGCGCAGCTTCGGGATGAAGTGCTCGTAGCCGCGGCTGATGATGCCGACGTTGGTGATGTGCGACTCGCCGTCGGCGGTCAGCGCCGCGATGAGGTGGCTGAACCCGCCGCGCAGGTCGGGGACGCGGACGTTCGCGGCGTGCAGCTTCGTCGGACCGGTGATGACGGCGGCCTGCTCGAACGGGCGGCGGGCGACGCGGCGGTCGTGGCCGGGCAGCCCCTCCTTGTGCACGACGATGTCGGCACCCATCTCGTTCAGTGCGTCGGTGAAGCCGAAGCGGTTCTCGTAGACGGTCTCGTGCACGATGCTCTGGCCGTCGGCCTGGGTCAGCGCGACGATGAGCGGCTGCTGCCAGTCCGTCATGAAGCCGGGGTGCACGTCGGTCTCGATGACGACGGGCTTGAGGGTGTCCAGCTCGCGGT
Organism: Curtobacterium sp. MCLR17_040; assembly: GCF_003234735.1. Lineage (NCBI taxonomy): Bacteria > Bacillati > Actinomycetota > Actinomycetes > Micrococcales > Microbacteriaceae > Curtobacterium > Curtobacterium sp. MCLR17_040. The sequence continues at coordinate 44,091 of NZ_QKTE01000018.1, forward strand.
AGAACCGGATGCCGTCCTCCTGGATGTCGAACCCGCCGCCGACCTTGCGGAAGACGTTGAGGAACGTCATGAGCTCCTGCTGGTTCGCGCCCTCGACGAAGATGTCGCCGTTGGTGGCGAGCGCGGCGGAGGCCCAGCTCGCGGCCTCGTTGCGGTCGTTGATCGCGCGGTGCGTGTAGCCGCGGAGCGACTCGACGCCCTCGATGAAGATGACGCGGTTCGGCTCGACCGAGACGATGGCGCCCATCTTCTGCAGGATCGCGATGAGGTCCATGATCTCGGGCTCGATCGCGGCGTTCCGCAGCTCCGTGACGCCCTTGGCGAGGGTCGCCGAGAGCAGGACCTGCTCGGTGGCGCCGACGCTCGGGTACGGCAGCTCGATCGAGGCGCCCTTCAGTCCGTCCGGGGCCGTCAGGTGGATGCCGTTGACCTGCTTGTCGACGACCGCACCCATGGCGCGGAGGGCGTCGAGGTGGAAGTCGATCGGACGGTCGCCGATGCGGCAGCCGCCGAGGTCGGGGATGAACGCCTCGCCGAGCTTGTGCAGCAGCGGGCCGCAGAACAGGATCGGGATGCGGCTCGACCCGGCGTGCGCGTCGATCTCGGCGAAGTGCGCCGACTCGACCCGCGACGGGTCGAGGATGAGTTCGCCTCGTGCAGGATCGGTGATGCGCACGCCGTGCACCTCGAGCAGCCCGCGGACCACCTTGACGTCGGAGATGTCCGGCACGTCACGGAGGATCGACGGGGTGTCACCGAGCAGCGACGCCACCATGGCCTTGGTCGCGAGGTTCTTCGCCCCACGGACCTCGATGCGTCCCACGAGCGGCTTGCCCCCGCGGATGACGATCTCGTCCGACTTGAGGCCCACGCGCGCCCCTGCGGCCGCTGCGTCCTGTACGAGAGAGTTCACTACTTCACCGGCAATGTCTTCGGCCGCCAACTGGAGCGGCGGGATTCGAACTCCGTGATCGAGGTCTCGTCACGGAGGGTGAGCCCGATGTCGTCGAGCCCTTCCATCAACCGCCAACGAGTGTAAGCGTCGATCTCGAAGGGGACGTCCACATCCCCCAGCGACACGCGCTGCGTCTCGAGGTCGACCGTCGCTTCGATGCCTGGGTTCGCCTCGATGACGGCCCACAGCCGCTCGACCTCCGGTTCGGTCACGATCGCGGTGACCAGGCCCTGCTTGCCGGCGTTGCCCCGGAAGATGTCCGCGAACCGGGGCGAGATCACGACCGAGAAGCCGAAGTCACGGAGCGCCCAGACGGCGTGCTCGCGGGACGACCCGGTGCCGAAGTCGGGGCCGGCGATCAGGACGCGGGCGCCCTGGTAGCGCTCCTGGTTCAGGACGAAGTCGGGGTCCTGACGCCATCCGGAGAACAGGGCGTCCTCGAAGCCGGTCTTCGTCACGCGCTTCAGGTAGACCGCGGGGATGATCTGGTCGGTGTCGACGTTGGACCGCTTGAGCGGCGCGGCGATGCCGGTGACGGTGGTGATCTTGTCCATCAGAAGGTCCCCTCGGTGGTGGTGGCGGACGTCGCCGCCGCGATCTCGTCGTCGGTCTCCAGGTCCCACGGGCTGGACAGCGTGCCGCGCACCGCGGTGGCCGCGGCGACGAGCGGCGACACCAGGTGTGTGCGGCCGCCCTTGCCCTGGCGGCCCTCGAAGTTGCGGTTCGAGGTGCTCGCGCAGCGCTCCCCCGGAGCCAGCTGGTCCGGGTTCATGCCGAGGCACATCGAGCAGCCGGCGAACCGCCACTCGGCGCCGAACTCCTTCATGACGACGTCGAGCCCCTCAGCCTCAGCCTCGAGCCGGACGCGCGCGGAGCCCGGAACCACCATGACCCGAACACCCGGCGCCTTCTGCCGGCCCTTGATGATCGACGCGAAGGCCCGCAGGTCCTCGATGCGCGAGTTCGTGCAGGACCCCATGAACACCGCGTCGACGGCGATGTCCTTCATCGGGGTGCCGGCGGTGATGTCCATGTACTCCAGGGCGCGGCGTGCGGCGGCCTGGTCGTTCGGGTCGCTGTAGGCGGCCGGGTCCGGCACGCTCTCGGACAGCGAGACGCCCTGGCCGGGGTTCGTGCCCCAGGTGACGAAGGGCTCGAGCTCGTCCGCGTCGATGAACACCTCGGCGTCGAACACGGCGTCGTCGTCGGTGGCGAGGGTCTCCCAGTACGCGACGGCGTCGTCCCAGTCCTGACCGGTGGGCGCGTGGTCGCGGCCCTGCACGTAGTCGTAGGTGGTCTGGTCGGGGGCGACCATGCCGGCGCGGGCACCGGCCTCGATCGACATGTTGCAGATCGTCATGCGGCCCTCCATCGAGAGCGCACGGATGGCGGAGCCGCGGTACTCGAGCACGTAGCCCTGGCCGCCGCCGGTGCCGATCTTCGCGATGACGGCCAGGATGATGTCCTTCGCCGTCACCCCCGGACGCAGCGTGCCCTCGACCGTGATCGCCATCGTCTTGAACGGCTTGAGCGGCAGGGTCTGCGTGGCGAGGACGTGCTCGACCTCGGACGTGCCGATGCCGAACGCCATCGCGCCGAAGGCCCCGTGGGTGCTGGTGTGCGAGTCGCCGCAGACCACGGTGATGCCGGGCATGGTCAGGCCGAGCTGCGGACCGACCACGTGGACGATGCCCTGCTCCTTGTCGCCCAGGGAGTGCAGCCGGACGCCGAACTCCTCGCAGTTGCGACGGAGGGTCTCGATCTGGATCCGGCTCGTCGGGTCCGCGATGGGGCGGTCGATGGCCAGCGTCGGGGTGTTGTGGTCCTCGGTCGCGATCGTCAGGTCGAGGCGACGCACCGGTCGCCCGGCCTGCCGCAGGCCGTCGAACGCCTGCGGACTCGTCACCTCGTGCACGAGGTGGAGGTCGATGTAGAGGAGGTCGGGGTTGCCGTCCTCGCCCTTGACCACGACGTGGTCGTCCCACACCTTCTCGGCGAGCGTCTTTCCCATGAGCTCAGCCCTCCTCGTCCTCGTCGTTGCGCCGCGACCGCGGCGCGATCAGGCGACTCTACCATTGGTATACCAACGCGCGGCACCCCGCCCGCCACGGGTCCGTCGCCCCGCCGTCGCACGCCCGTCACCCGGTGGCGACACAGCCTGGGGGCCCGTGGCGACTCCCCGACACCTGTCGCGGTGGGAAGATGGTGACGACATGACGACACCTGCGCACTCGACCCGGACCATCAACCTCGAGGGCGCGGCACGCGCCGCGATCGCCGGTGGCGCACCGCTCGCGCTGCTCATCGCCCTCGGCATGCCGGGGTACGCCGCCTTCGCCATGTTCGCCGGGTTCACCGCCATCTTCGGCGCGACCGAGCCCTACCGGCAGCGTGCCGTCACCACCGGCGTCGCGGGTGCGCTGCAGGCGCTCTGCATGTGCGCCGGCATCGGGGTCGGGCTCGTCGGGTCGCCGCTCTGGCTGCAGGCCGTGGGTCTCGTCGTCGTCCTGGTGGTCGCGGTCTGCACCCTCTCCACGCTCCGGGCGATCCCCGCGCAGCCGATCTTCCCGGTGTTCGCGTTCGTCGTGTCCGCACTCGTGCCGATGCGCCCGGCGGACGTCCCACTCGTCACGACGATCATCGTCTGCTCGGTGGTCTGGGCCTGGCTCGTCGCGATGTCCGGAGCGGTGCTCCGCCGGGTGCTCCACCCGCACGCCCCGCACCGGTTCCGCCCGCTCGCCGACCGCAAGCACCGCTCGCTCGCGGTCCTGCGCACGCCGGCGCTGTGGGAGACCGTCGCGCTCAACGTCGTCGGGTCGCTCGTCGCCGGTGCGGTCGCGGAGTCGATCCCCGGACTCGGGCACCCCTACTGGGCGGTCATCGCGGTGGTCTCGACCCTGCCGGCGATCCGGCAGCGGCACACCGTGGTCCGCGCCGGGCAGCGGGTGGTCGGCACGATCGGCGGCACCGTCATCGCGGTCGGCATCCTGCTGCTCGAACCGTCGGCGTGGTGGATCGTCGTGCTGGCCGTCGTCGGGCAGTTCTTCGCCGAGATCTTCGTCGCCCGGAACTACGCCGTGTGCCTGCTGTTCCTCACCCCGCTCGCCCTGGCGGTGTCGTGGCTGAGCCTGCCCGAGGCGCCGCAGCTGCTGGCGCTCGACCGCATCGCGCAGACCGTGCTCGGTGCCGTGGTCAGCGTGGGGCTGCTGCTCGTCGGGCGCGCGATCGAGCGCCGACGTGGCCGTGCCCTCGGCGCGACGAGCGCGATCCGCACCGTCTGACGCGCCCGGTCGTTCCGGGCGTACCTGGTCGAATCGGGCGTACCTGGTCGACCCGGGCATGCCTGGTCGAACCGGGCGTACCTCGTCGAACCGGGCATACCTCGTCGAACCGGGCGTACCTGGTCGAACCGGGCGTACCTGGTCGTTCCGTTCGACCAGGTACGCCCGATTCCACTTTCCATCGCGCGTGACAGGGGAAGGAACGTGCGCGGACGGCGGACGGGAGGCCCGTGGCGGCGCCGCCACGGGCCTCCCGTCCGGCCGTGGTCGCGACCACCACGTCCGACGAAAGCGACAGATCGCTGCGGGACAACCGCGCGGGTCTGTCGCTTTCTCGAGCCCGTCCGCGCCACCGCCGCGTCAGTCGCGCGGCTGGATGTTCCAGGCGTCGATGACGGGGCGGCCGTGCTCGTAGCCGAGGATGCTGACCGAGGCGGTGCCGAGCTTCAGCACGGCGCCGTCCTGCGGCGCGAGCCGGATCCACGCGGCACCGAGTGCCCGCAGCACGTGGCCGTGGGCGATGAACACCGCGTCGTGGCCCTCGGCGAGCACCGGTCGGGCACGGTTCAGGATGCGCTCGACGCGGACCCGGACCTCGGCGGCGTTCTCACCGGGGGTCTCGCCGGCGGGGACGCCGTCGGTCCAGAGGTCCCACGGCCCGTGGCGCAGCACCTTGATCTGCGGGGTGGTGAGGCCCTCGTACGCGCCGTAGTCCCACTCGTACAGGTCCTCGTCGAGCTCCGGCTCGACGCCGATCAGGTGCGCGGTGTCGCGGGCGCGCTGCAGCGGGCTCGACAGCGCCAGCGCGAACGACCGGTCCCCGAGGTACCGGCCCGCGCGCTTCGCCTGCTCGACACCGTTGTCGGTGAGCGGGATGTCGGTGCGGCCGGTGTGCTGCCCGCTCTTCGACCACTCCGTCTCTCCGTGACGGACGAGGACGAGTTCGCCGGGGCGTTCCGAGGTCATGAGTTCCTTCCGATCCAGAGGCCGAGCGCAGCTGCGCCGACCGAGACGACGAGCATCCCGAGGCCGTTCAGGACGGCGAGCCGGGTCTTGCCGGATCGGAGGAGCTGTACGGTCTCGACGCTCGCCGTCGAGAACGTCGTGTACCCACCCATCATGCCCGTCCCGAGCACAGCGACCGTCGAGGCGGGCATGGTGCCGGCCTGCCCGAGGCCCGTCAGGACCCCGAGGACGAGCGATCCGGACACGTTGATGAGCAGGGTCCCGACCGGGAACCCGGCGAACCGGGTACCGGCGACGCGGCCCTTGACGAGCCCGTCGAGCACGAAGCGCAGCGCGGCGCCGGCTCCCCCGCCGACGGCGACCAGGATCAGTTCGACCGGGCTCATCGGGCGTCCTCTCGGGGTTCGGGGCGGGTGCGAGGCCGGGTGGCCGCGGCCACCCACAGACCGAGGACGACCGCGGCGAGTCCGAGCACGACCGACAGCAGCGCGTACCCGGTGCCCGCCGTCCAGCGCCCGAGGTCGAGCAACTGCGCGGTGTCGTCCGCCAGCGTGCTGTAGGTCGTGAAACCGCCGAGGACGCCGGTGCCGACGAACAGCCGGACCGCGCGAGGACGACCGATGTCGGGGCCGCGGCGTGCGAGCGCGTCGAGCAGGAACCCGAGGCAGAACGCCCCGACGACGTTGATCCCGAGGATGGTCCAGCTGATCCCGTCGTGCGCGGGGAACGCCGTGGCGAGGAGTGCGCGGACGGCCGTCCCGATCGCGCCGCCGAGGGCGACCAGGGCGACGAGCCTCCAGCGCAGGTGCGGTGGGCGTTCGGCGTGCATCGTGCTCCCGTCGCGAGGCGATCGTTCCCCGGGTGACGGGGACGATCCAGGCTAGCCGAGACGACGAAACCCCCGCCGAGCCGGAGCTGGACGGGGGCTTGCGTGCTGGTGACCCCAGCGGGATTCGAACCCGCGTTACCGCCGTGAGAGGGCAGCGTACTAGGCCGCTATACGATGGGGCCGCGGCTGTTGTCGGACTCGGAGCATGTCACCTGTGGTGACCCCAGCGGGATTCGAACCCGCGTTACCGCCGTGAGAGGGCAGCGTACTAGGCCGCTATACGATGGGGCCGTTCCGACAACTCGACAAGTATTGCACAAGGCTCGCATCCGCACCAAAACGGGGCGTGTCGCCCGGGTGTGCCGCCATGTCGGAGCAGGCATACGGTGGATCGATGACGGCCGACCACGACGCGATCGCCCGGGCCAGACACGTGAGCGGCTGCCCGTCGGCCACGGTCCGGATCGGCCTGTCCGGGTGGCAGTACGACGGCTGGCGCGGGGACTTCTACCCCGACGGCCTCGCGAAGCGGCGGTGGCTCGAGCACGTGGCGTCGCGGTTCCCGACGGTGGAGCTGAACGGATCCTTCTACTCGCTGCAGCGTCCGGCGCGCTACCGGGCGTGGCGTACGGCCTCGGGCGGGCAGCCGTTCCGGTTCGCGGTCAAGGGCGGCCGGTACGTCACGCACATGCTGCGGCTCCGGAACGTCGAGACGGCGCTGGCGAACTTCTTCGCCTCGGGTCCGCTCGAGCTCGGCGACACCCTGGGGCCGGTGCTCTGGCAGCTGCCCGAGCGCCTGCTGCCGACGCCGGAGGTGCTCGACGCGTTCCTCGGGCTGCTCCCCCGGACGCACGGCGCGGCCGCCGAGCTCGCACGCCACCACGACGACGACAAGGTCCCCGGCGAACCGGACGGTCTCGTGGTGCCCGAGGAACCGGCGTGGTCGATCCACCACGCGCTCGAGGTCCGGGCAGCCGGCTTCGACGACGAGCACCTCGACGTGCTCCGCCGGCACCGCGTCGCCCTGGTCGACTCCCACGCCGGCGACTTCCCCCGCTTCCGGGCGGACACCGGGGCACCACTCGCGTACCTCCGGTTGCACGGCGCGCCCCGGACCTACCACGACGGGTACTCGCCCCAGGCACTCGGCGGGTGGGCGACGACGGTCCTCGAGCACGCCGAGGCCGGTCGGGACGTCTACGTGTACTTCGACAACGACGCCGAGCGGCACGCTCCGTGGGACGCCCTGGCGCTCGACCGCCTGGTCGCGGCGCGACTGCGTCGGCGGGCGCCCGACCGGTGAGCAGCAGAAGCCGGGTGCGTGGACGCGACCCGTCGCGTTCTGCTCACTCGGTGACGGACAGGAGGCGCGTGGCGGCGCCGCCACGGGCCTCCAGGCCGCGCAGCGCAGCCCTAGAGCGTCAGCGACTCCCCCGGATGCAGCACGACGAGCGTCCCGGCGGGCTCGACGGCCTCGCGGAGCCGCCCCGTGTGCATGCCGAGGCCGACCTCCGACAGGGTGGCCTCGTGGATCGGGTACGCCCGGGACGGCGCGATCGCGGCGACGTAGTCCATCATCTCGGCGACCTTGAGCCACGGCGCCCCGACGGGTGCCGCGAGGACCTCGACCGGGACGCCCGGGTCGGTGTAGGAGTCGCCCGGGTGGAACAGCCGGCCGTTCACGAGCACGCCGGTGTTGTCGACGATCGGGACCGAGGCGTGGATCAGCTGGTGCCGCGTGCCGTGGAAGGTGAGCGTGAAGGGGCCGACCGTCCGGTGGTCACCGTCCGTGACGACGTCCACCGTGACACCCGCCTCGGCGAGCGCCGCGCGCGCGCCCTCCGGTCCGATGACGACCGCACGGGGGTTGGCGTCGAGGATGCGCCGGACCTGCTCGGGGGTGACGTGGTCCGGGTGCTCGTGCGTGACGACGACGGCGACGACCCCGGTCGCGTCGACCGGTCGGGTGAATTTCCCCGGGTCGAGGACCAGGCGGGCGTCCCCCTCGGTGATGACCTGGCAGGCGTGTTCGAGTTTGGTGACCTCCATGCGGGCGACCCTACGCGGGACCCTGCGGGCGGGGGCCCGTGGTCGCGCGGACGACCAGGTGCGCTGGTGCCGCCGCGATCGGGCCGGCGACACCGCCGTCGACCTCGGCGAGCACCGCCCGTGCAGCGGTGCGTCCCTGGGCCACCGGGTCCTGCGCGACGGTGGTGAGTCCGACGGTCGAGCCGTACTCGTGGCCGTCGATCCCCATCACGGACACGTCCTCCGGGACCGCGAGTCCGGCTCGGCGTGCGGCGAGCAGGACGCCGAGGGCCATCTCGTCCGAGGCGCAGAGCACCGCCGTCGGTCGCTCCGACGCGGGCTCGGCGAACAGCACGGCCCCGGCGGCGGTCCCGCCGGCGAACGAGAACCGGCCGTCGAGGGACCACCGTTCCGGCACGGCCTGTCCCGACGACCGCACGGCGTCGAGGAACCCGTCCCGTCGCAGGTGCGGCACGGCGACGTTCATGCCGGCCTCGTCCTGCCCGCCGACGTAGGCGATGCGCCGGTGGCCGAGGCCGTGCAGGTGTTCGACCGCGATCCGGGTGACCTCGCGGTCGTCGACGCCCACGTTCCGCAGGCCCGGTGCCGGGCCGCCGATGACGACCATGGGGTGCCGGCTGAGTTCGAGCTCGGCCCGTTCGGTGGCGTCGAGCACCAGGGAGAGCAGGACGAGGCCGTCGACGCGGTGGCGCAGCATCGAGCGCCGGAACGCCCGGTCACGGTCGCCGCCCGGGCCGCCGAGGTTGTAGAGGACCAGGTCGTACCCGGCCTGGCGGAGCTCCGCGTCGACACCGCCGAGCGCCTTCACGTAGAACCAGCGGTCGATGACGGGCACGACCACCCCGACGGCGCGCTGACGCCCGGTGGCGAGGCCGGCCGCCGCCGAGCTCGGGACGTACCCGAGTTCGTCGGCGACCCGCTGCACCTGCTCGATCGTGGTGTCGGCCACGTTCGACATGCCGCGGAGCGCCCGCGACACCGTGGACTTCGACAGCCCCGTGACGGTCGCGATCTCCTGGATCCCCATCGGTGCGACCCGGGAGGCCCGTCAGCCGTCCGTGCCGTGCGTCACGTCCGCCGGTGCGTCGGGTCCACCCCGTCGGGCCGCCACCGCGGGCACGCCGCGGTCCGCCCGGCGTTGCGGCACCCGTGCGGGGCGCGCCGGCCGTCGTGCAGCCGGTGCGACCTCGTCCCAGCCCGCGTGCTGGTGCACCCGTCCGTCCGCGCCGGGTCGGGGTCGGCGACCGGTGGGGTCGGTGACCGACGTGTGCACCGGGGCGACCGCGGGAGCAGCACCGACGCCCCGGGGCACGGACGCACCCGTGCCGTCCTGCGGTGCGGTCCGGCGGAGGACGGCGACCCGCCACCGGTCCAGGGCGACGACGCCGAGCACGCACACGAGCAGGGTGAGCGCCCAGCCGAGCGCCGGTCGCCCGGTGAGCTCGCAGAACACCGTGACGCCGAGGAACAGGACGCCGAACATCCCGACGAAGCCGATCGACTCCTCGATGTGGGCGGTGGGACGGGTGGGTCCGCGCTGGGCCATGGTCGTCAGCCCTTCACGCCGCCGGCGGTGAGCCCCGCCACGATGCGCCGCTGGAAGATCAGCACGAGGATGACCAACGGGATCGTGACGATCGTGCCGGCGGCCATCACCGCCGTGTAGGGCTCCTGGTGCGGCTGCGACCCGGCGAACGAGGCGATCGCCACGGTCACCGGCTGTGTCGCGTCGCTCGACAGCTGCGACGAGATGAGGTACTCGTTCCAGCTCGAGATGAACGCCAGGATCGCCGTGGTGAACACCGCGGGCGCCGCGAGCGGCAGGATGATCCGCCGGAACGCCTGCACTCGGGTGCACCCGTCGATGCGAGCTGCCTCTTCGAGGTCCCACGGCATCTCGCGGAAGAACGACGCGAGCGTGTACACGGTCAGCGGCAGCACGAACGAGATGCTCGGCAGGATGAGCGCCTGGTACGACCCCATCCACCCGATGTCGGTGAACAGCTGGAACAGCGGCGAGATGAGGGCGACGCCGGGGAACATCGACGCGGCCAGGATCGCGCCGGCGATGAGCGACTTGCCGCGGAACTCGAGCCGGGCGAGGGCGTACGCCGCCGTGGTGCCGACGAGCAGGGCGATGATCGTCACGACCCCACCGATGAGCAGGCTGTTGGCGAGCGCCCGACCGAGGTGGTTGCCGAGCGACGTGGAGAACGCCGTCGCGTAGTTGTCGAGCGTGACGTGCGTCGGCCACGGGGTGGCGTCGAACGTGAACCCGACGTCGCGGAAGCTCGTCACCACCATCCAGTAGAACGGCAGGAGGCACCACACGGCGATGACGATCGCCTGCACGGCCGTGCGGATGCGTGGCCCGGTGTCGCGGCGCACGCGGACGTCGGCACGGTCGACGGCGCGGTCGCGTGCTGCTGCGGTGGACCGGGGGCGGTCTGCTGCGAGGGTCACTTGAGTTCACCCTTCTGCTGGGCGGCCTGCGTCTGCACGACGTTGGCGCCGAGGAACCGGACGAAGACGAACGCCACGATGAAGATCACCAGGAAGGTGATGGTCGACAGGGCCGACGCGGAGTTGAAGCCCTGCCGGATCTGTTCGACGACCAGGATCGACAGGGTCGTGGTGGCGTTGCCGGAACCACCGCCACCGCCGGTGAGGATCGCGGGCAGGTCGTACATGCGCAGCGCGTCGAGCACGCGGAACAGGATCGCGACCATCAGCGCGGGCTTGATCAGGGGCAGGGTGATGAGCACGAAGCGCTGGAACGTCGACGCGCCGTCCATCTTGCCGGCCTCGTAGACCTCCTCCGGGATCAGCTGGAGCCCCGCCAGGATGAGGAGCGCCATGAACGGCGTCGTCTTCCAGGTGTCGGCGATGATGACCGCCCACCGGGACGCCCACTCGCCGCTCGTCCACAGGATCTGCTGCCCGAGGACGTGGTTCAGCACGCCGTTCGCGTCGAAGATGAAGTACCAGAGCTTCGCGGTGACGGCCGTCGGGATCGCCCACGGCACCAGGATCGCGGCACGGACGAGCGCGCGGCCCTTGAAGTTGCGGTTCATGATGATCGCCATCCACACGCCGATCACCGTCTCGGCGAGCACGGTGACGACGGTGAAGAAGAACGTGTTGCCCATCGATACCCAGAACTGCGAGCCGAGGCTGCCGGGCGGGCACGTGACGTTGCCGCACTGCTGGCCGAGCCAGTGCGCGTAGTTCGTGATGCCGGCGAACCCGCCCTGCACGAACAGGCCGGTGGCCTTGTCGAGGCCCTGGTCGAGCTGGAACGACTGGATGATCGCGCTGACGACCGGGTAGCCGATGACGATCGCGAGGAGCAGGATCGTCGGGCCGATGAGGTACACGGCCCAGCGGCCGTGCTCGGCGTTGAGTCCGCCCTTGCGCCGCCGGCGCTTCGGTTCCGTGCCCGTCGGGTTGGGGATGGCTGCGGGGATCTCGGTTGCTGCTGACACGTGTCGGCCTCCTTGCCGGGGGTGTCGGAACGCAAGTAGGGGGCGGACGGCAGGCCCGTGGCGGACCCGCCACGGGCCTCCCGTCCATCAAGCGGCGTGCGCCGCTAGCTGCTGGTCGCCGACTTGAGGGCGTCCTGCATGTCCTTCATGGCTTCGTCGACCGACTTCGATCCCTTGAGCGCCGCGTAGGTGTTGTCCTGGATCGCCTTCGTGACGGCCGGGTAGAACGGCGTGACCGGGCGCGGCTCCGCCGACTCGATCGACTTGAGCAGCGTCGGCAGGTAGGGCAGCTGCTTCGTCAGCTCGGGGTCGGTGTACAGGTCACCGACGACTGGGGCGAGCGAACCCTGGGTCGCGAAGAACTTCTGCGTCTCGTCCGAGGTCAGGAACTCGAGGAAGTCGTGCGCCGTGGCCTTGTGCTTCGAGTACACGCTGATCGCGGCGTTGTGGCCGCCGAGCGTGGAGGCACCGACGCCGTCGGCACCGGGGATCGGCGCGATGCCGAAGGTGTCCTTGACCTTCGACGAGCCGTCGGTCTTGGCGAGGCTGTAGACGTACGGCCAGTTGCGCAGGAACAGCAGCTTGCCGGCTTCGAACGCGGTGCGGCCCTGCTCCTCCTGGTAGGTGATCGCCTCGGCCGGGATGTTCCCGTCCTCGAACGCGTCCACCAGGTTCTGCAGGCCGGCCTTCGCCTTGTCGGTGTCGACGTCGGGCGCACCGTCACTGCCGAGCACCGAACCGCCGGAGCCGTTGATCGCCTCGGAGGCGTTCACCGTCAGGCCCTCGTACTTCGCGAACTGCCCCGCGTAGCAACCGATGCCGGCGTCCTTCGCGATCTTGCAGTCGTCCATCATCTCGTCCCACGTCGTCGGGGGCGTCTTGACGAGGTCCTTGCGGTAGTAGAGCAGCGCGCCGTCCGACGTCTGCGGAGCGGCGTAGAGGGTGTCGTTGTAGGTCGCGGTCTTCACCGTCGACGGCAGGAGCTTCGAGGTGTCGATCTCCATGTCGCCGGTCAGCGGCGTCAGCCAGCTCTTCGCGGCGAACTCGGCGGTCCAGACGACGTCCACGTCGACGACGTCGTAGTTCTCGTCCTTCGCCTGGAAGTGCTGCACGAGGTCGTCGTGCTGCTGGTCGGCCTGGTCGGACTGTTCCTTGAAGGTGACCTTCTCGTCCGGGTGGGCCTTGTTCCACTTCGCGATGAGCGGGCGGACGACGTTCGAGTTGTCCTTGCCCTGCACGTAGGTGATGGGGCCGCGGCTGTCCTGGCCGCTCTTGGCGTCGTCCGATCCGGCGCCGGAGCTCCCGCTCGAGCAGCCGGTGAGCACGAGGCCGATGACGGCGACCCCGGCAACGGATGCGAACCGCACCCTGGAGCGTGTTGTCTTCACAGCGTTGTCTCCTCATTGAGATCACCAGGGGGCATCGATCGGGTTCGACGACACTGCCCTGGAGCAGGCGCCGCTGCCTGCTGGTGGAGGAAGCTACGCCCGGTCCGGCGGGAGCGCAACCGGTTGCATCGGTTCCGTGACCTGAGCGTGACCCATGAGGTTCCCGTGGCTTCCTGGGTGAGCGCTCACCCTCGTCTGGGGCAGACGCACCGCACTGCGGAACCCCGCACGAACCCCGCCACTGCTGGTCCGGTCCGTTGTCCGGACGCCGCGGGCGGTCGTAGCGTCCCGAGCATGACCCTGCACTCCTCCGTCACCGTGCCCGGCCCCCGTCGGGTCGTCAGCGTCGACCTCGACGCTCCGCTGCCGCGCCTGGTCGCCGACGAGTCGGGTTCCTCCGCGCTCGTCGTCGGCTACCGCGGCGGCTTCCCCGTCACCACCCTCGACGTGCTGCTCACCGCGGACCCGGCCGACGCCGCCCGCGCGATCGCGCCCCTGGTGGACGGCCTCGCACGGACCGCCGGTGCGACGGAGACCCCGATCCCCGACCTCGAGCTCCCGCTCATCTCTATCGTCGTGTCGACCATCGTCACCCGGGTCGAGGACATCCGGAAGCTGCTCGACTTCCTCGAGCACCTCGACTACCCGCGGTACGAGGTCATCCTCGTCGACAACCGCGTGAAGCTGCCCGAGGTCGACGCCCTGCCCGGGCTGCTCGAGGGCCGCGACGTCCGGCTGGTCACCGAACGCCGTCCGGGCTGCTCCGCCGGCCGCAACGCCGGGGTCGCAGCGGCGCACGGCGAGATCATCGCGTTCACCGACGACGACGTCCGGGTGGACGCACAGTGGCTCCGGTCCATCGGCACGCGCTTCGTCCGCGAGCCCGAGGTCGCCGCGGTCACCGGGATGATCCTGCCCGTCGAGCTCGAGACCCCCGCGCAGATCTGGTACGAGGCGTACTACGGCGGCTTCAGCGGCGAGCGCACCTTCCAGCCCGTGACGATCGTGCCGGACGACGTCCCCGGGGTCATGCGGCACGCGCAGGCCCGGGCCGTCCGCCCCGACGGCTCGGTGCAGAAGCACTTCGCCGTCTACGGCATCGGCGGCTACGGCGCCGGCGCGAACTGGGCGGTCCGACGGTCGGCGTTCGACGCCGTCGGCGGGTTCGACCCCGTGCTCGGTGCCGGTGTGCCGGCCCGCGGCGGCGAGGACCTGGCGATCTTCATCGACATCCTGTGGAGCGGTGGCCGGATCGGCTTCGAACCCCGTGCGGTCGTCCACCACCGGCACCGGCAGGACCTCGCCGGGCTGCACGGGCAGCTCCACTCGAACGGCGTCGGGTTCACGGCGCTGATGTGCGAGCTCATCGCGAAGGACCGCCGGCACGCGCTCGTGCTCGCGCGGCTGATGCCCCGCGCCGGCAAGATCAAGCTGAAGCAGCTGGTGTCACGGCTGGCCGGCCGGCGTGACGCCGCGGCCGAGAGCATCACCGAGGCCTCCACGACCCGGATCCCGCGCTCGCTGGCGTACCACGAGTTCCGCGGCTTCCCGGCGGGTCCGGCGGCGTACTTCCGCAGCCGTCGGTTCTGGCGCGAGGTCGAGGAGGGCCGCTTCCGCCCGTAGGCGGCGTGCAGGAGACGTCCGCACCGGACGGACGGGAGGCCCGTGGCAGCGTCGCCACGGGCCTCCCGTCCGTCCGGTGCGTGCCGTGCACGCGGAGCGCGGTCACCCGCGTCGCGACCGCCCGACGACGTACCGCCACGGGCCACCGAGCGCCGCCACGAGCTCGACGCGCTTGAGGCCGGCCGTCGCCTCGCGGAACGCGTCGTCGACCGGCCACCCACCCACGGCGTCCACCGCCGCGGACACCTGGTCGGCGTCGGCACCGGTGCCCTGTCCGAGCGCGCCGAGCTGCCGCAGCGCCCCGACCGCCCGACGCAGCACGGCCAGTGCGGTGCGCGGTCGCAGCATGAGCTTCGCGACCCACGCGCCGAGGCCGGTGCCGTAGCCGAGCGCCTGCGAGCGCAGCGCCGCACGGTCCGGCCGGTGCTTGTGCCAGACGACGGCCGTGGGCTCCACGGCGAGCGCGCCGCCGGAGAACAGCACCCGGGTGAACAGGTCGGGGTCCTCGCCGGCGCGGGCCAGGGTGCCCGGGCCGAGTGCGACGTCGAACCCGCCCAGGGCGAGCGCGGCCGAGCGGCGGAGCGACATGTTGGCCCCGGTGCCGAACGCGCCGACGGAGAACGGGAACAGCGGCAGGTCGGCCGGCGGCGCCGACGTGCGGAACACCCGGCGGTCGGTGTTGCGCGCCCAGGTGACGCGCTCGTCGAAGTACCGCTGCGTGGGGGTCCGGAGTTCGCCGCTGGGCACGAGGCCGGTCACGCAGACGACGTCCGCGTCGCGGGCGTACGCGTCGGCGAGCGCTGCGAGCCAGTGCCGGTCGACGACCACGTCGTCGTCGACGAAGGCGACCACGGCCCCGGACGCGAGGGCGAGTCCGGCGTTCCGTGCGCGCGAGACGCCCGGTCGGGCCTCCAGGACGTACCGCAGCCGCGGGTCCGCGAGCGACGTCACCACGTCGCGGGTGGCGGTGGTGGTGGGCGCGTTGTCGACGACCAGGACCTCGAAGTCGTCGTGCTCGGACGCGAGCACCGAGCGCACGCAGCGGCGCAGGTCGTCCGGCCGGTCGCGGGTGCCGATGACGACGGAGATGCGCCCGACCGGCGTCCCCGCGGGGGCGTCCGGGAGGCCCGTGGTGCGCAGCGCGCGCAGGGCCGGTCCCAGCTCGGCCGGGTCCACGCCGCCGTCCGCGTCGACGCTGACGTCGACGAACCCGGCGATCTCGCGTCCGTCACGGACGAGCAGGCGGGCGCGGCGGAAGCCGGTGGCGCCGGCGAGTTCGACGGCGGACGCGGCGAGCGCCTCCTGTCGGTCGACGGCACCGACCCAGGCCGCGCCGGCCCAGGCGGGCACGTCCGGGGACGGCATCGCGGGCGTGAGCGTGAGCACGCGGGTGGTGGTGGCCTGCTGGTCGGTCATGGTCCGATGCTCCGGTGGGCCTGCTGCGGGGTCAACGGCGGCCGCCCGCGGTTGCGGCGACGGTCGTCCGACTTGCGGTTTGCCGCCAGTGCACACTCCCCGGACGGTAGGATCGTGAGGACGACTCGGCGGCAGCACGCCGGGCACGAGGAGGACGCATGTCGATGGGCCCCACCGACGAGCTCGGCGCCGTGCTCCCCTCGGAACAGAGCGTCTTCGTGGTCGACGCCGTGACCTGCGTCTGCGGCCACGTGCAGGACGCCCACGAGCACTACCGTCCGGGCACGGACTGCGCCCTCTGCGACTGCCAGAAGTTCCGCAAGAAGCGCTGATCCGGCCCTCCGAGCACTGACCGATCGGGGGTGGTGCGGGAAACCGCCGCTTCCCCGCAGACGGGCACGGGTCGCCTTGTCGGCCCCGGAACGCCGCGGTTAGCGTCGCGTCCATGGCCATCTCCCCCGCGGTTCCCGCGTGCATCGTCCTCGCCCACGAGGACCCGGCACACGTGCGCCGACTCGTCGAGGCGCTCGACCCGTTCCCGGTGTTCCTGCACTGCGACGCGCGCACCCCCGAGACGGTGTTCCGCGCCATGACCGACGGGCTGCCGGACCGCGTCCGGCTGCTCCCCCGCATCCGGACCGGCTGGGCCCGCTGGGAGAACGTCGCCGCCGAGGTGTCCGGCTACCGGGCCGCCCTGGCCGAGACCGACGCCTCGCACGTGGCCGTGCTGACCGGCAGTGACTACCCGCTCGCGAACCCCACCGAGATCACGACCCTGCTCGAGGCCCACCGGGAGGAGTCGTTCATCTCGGTCAACCCGCTGCCGTTCGCGCCGTGGGGCCGCGACGGCGGCATCTCCCGCATCCGGTTCCGGCACTGGGCGTGGCGGAAGCACATGCTCCGGCTGCCGGTCCCCCGCCGCGTGCCGGCGAACGTCTCCTTCGCCGGGGGCTCGCAGCTCAAGGTCCTCGCCCGCCGGCACGCCGCCGCCGTCGTGGACACCGTCGACCAGCGCCCCGACCTGGTCCGGTTCTGGCAGCGCACCTGGGTCGCCGACGAGACCTTCGTGCCGTCGGTGCTCAACTCGACGTCGCTGACGCCGGGGTTCGCCGACGAGCACGTCTCCCAGCCGCTCTGGTGGATCGGGTGGGACGGCACCGCGCGGAAGAGCCCGCCGTGGTTGACCGTCGCCGACGCGGGGCAGCTGCTCGAGCGTCGGACGGACGCGGACGTCGAGGTGCAGCACCTGTTCGCGCGGAAGTTCTCGACCGACCGGAGCGGTGACCTGCTCGACGTCGTGGACGCGGCCTTCGGGCTGCGCCAGGGCGCGGGCGCGGCGACGGCGACGGGGTCGGCGTCCGCGTCGGCGTCGGCGTCCGCGTCCGCGTCCGCGTCCGCGCGGCAGGACGCGGCAGCGGTGGTCGCGCCGTGAGCTTCCCCCCGCAGACCCGCCGTGAGGCCCGCGCAGCGCGCGAGGCACCCGTCCCCGTCGCCGCCGTGCCCGAGTCGCTCGACACGGGGTCGGTCGCGGTGCGGAAGGGCGCCTCCGTCCTGTTCGGCCGCGGCCTGCTGTACGTCGTCGTCTGGTCGATGCAGCTCGTCGTCTCGTCGCTCATCTCCCCGGTGCTCGCGCACCTGATGCCGCCGGCCGAGTTCGGCGTCCTCGCCTCGGCCATCGCCCTGTACCAGGCGCTCGTCGTCCTGGCCGTCCTCGGCATCGACCAGGCGTCGGTGCTGCAGCGCGCCGAGGACGGCGACGACCGCCGGGCGCGTGGCCTGCTCGCCGTCGGCATGGTCACCGCGATCGTCGTCACCGTCGCGGCGCTCACCACGATCCCGGTCTGGGCCGACGCCGCCGGCTTCGTCGGCAACCACCCGCTGCTCCTCGTCGCGGTGCTCTGGACCGGCCCGGCCGCCATCGTGCAGATCTCGCTGGCGCTGCTCGTCGCCCAGGACCGCATCCGGGTCTTCGCGGTCACGAGCCTGCTGTCCTCGATCGGCGGCTCGGTCATCGGCCTCGGGCTCCTCACCTGGGTGCAGGCCGACGCGACCACCTACGCGTGGGGCGGCGTCGTCGCCCAGGGCGTGGCGATGGTCATCGGCATCGCGGCGACCCGCCCGCGTCTCGCCGGCCTGTTCGACCGCAGGACCACCGCCCGGGCGTTCCGCCTCGGCGTGCCGATCGCCCTCGGCAACCTGTCGTACTTCGTGCTGAACGCCGGCGACCGGATCGTCGTCCAGCGGCTGCTCGGCCCGGACGAGGTGGCCCGCTACCAGATCGCCTACGTCGTCGGCTCGGCCGTCATCCTGCTCCTGACCTTCACGAACCAGGCCTGGGCGCCGCACTTCGCCGCCCTCCGCGACCCGGTCGCCCGCCGGCAGCTCGCCATGCACTCCCGCGACGAGCTGTACAAGATGCTCGGACCGGTCCTGCTCGCCGTGACCCTGGTGTCACCGGTCGCGCTGCCGATCCTCGCCCCGGCGTCGTACCGCGTGCAGGAGCTCTCGGTCGTCGTCTTCGTCGTCGCGATCACCGCGTTCCCCGTCGTCGCCAGCGGCGCGACCGGACGCCTGCTCCTGGTCGAACGCCGCGGTGTCGCCGTCGGGGTGATCGCCGCGATCGCCGGCGCCGTGAACATCGGCGCGAACCTCGTGCTCGTGCCCGTGCTCGGCATCGCCGGCGCGGGCCTCGCCACCGTCGTCGCCTACGCGATCCTGGCCGCCATGCAGTTGCTGGCCCTGCCCGATCGCCGCGAGTGGCGCGGACCGGGAGCCCGGATCGTCCTGACGACCCTCGCCGCGCTCGTCGTTGCCGCCACGTCCCTGCTCCTGCCGCAGGACGTGCTCTGGAACTGGGTCCGCATCGCCGGGGTGGTCGCCTGCCTCCCCTGGTTCCTCCGCCGACTGAAGACCGCAAGGGGTGGTGGCTCGTGAGACCGCGACAGACTGCAACCGACGGCACCCGCCGACTCCGCGTCGGCGTGCTGGTGACCGGACTCGCCATCACCGGCGGACTCGAACGCTGCGTGCTCGAGGACACCCGCGAGCTCGTCGCCGCCGGCCACCAGGTCGAGGTCTGGCACCGGAACGGCCAGTCCCCGCGCGCCGCCGAGGGCCCGCCGCCCTACGAGGCGATGGGCGTGCGCCTGGTGGAGGCCACCGACTACCGGTTCGGCATCACCACCGCGCTCCGCGACGCCTGGCGCTTCGCCCGCGAGGGACTGCGGATCCGACGATCACACCTCGACGTCCTCTGGCTGAACCGCCCCGAGTACCTGCCGTTCGGCCGCGTCGCGTCGCTCGTCTCCGGCGTCCCGCTCGCGGTGCACCTGCACCACGCGCCGAACTACCGGCGGCTCGGACCGATCGCCGGCGGCCGCACCCGCTACTTCGCCGTCTCGCACGCGATGGCGCGCGCCTGGGCCGCGTCCGGCGTGCCGACGGACCGCATCACGATCGTGCCGAACGGCGTCGACACCGACGCGTTCCCGGCCGCCACCCCGGCGTCGGTGCACGACGCCCGCGCGGCACTCGGCATCGCCGAGGACACCCCGACGGTGCTCTACTACGGTCGGCTCACCCGGTCGAAGGGCGTGCTCGCCCTCCTGGAGGCGTGGGGTCGCGTCCGCACGACCGCCGCGGCACGCGTGCCGGTCACCACTCCCCCCGTGGCCGGTCACGCGGCGCCCGCGCCGCTCCTCGTGCTGGCCGGTGCCCTCTACCCGGAAGAGGCCGACGCCGTGCACGCCGCGATCGACGCGCTCCCCGCCGGTTCCGTGCTCGTGCTCCCCGAGCGGGACGACGTCGTCCCGCTCCTGCACGCCGCCGACGTCGTGGTGGCGCCGTCCATCGAGCCCGAGGGCTTCGGCCGGGTCGTGGTCGAGGCGATGTCCGCCGGCCGTCCGGTCGTCGCGGCCGCATCGGGCGGCACCGGGGAGATCCTGTCGGGTGACTGGGCGCGGTACACCGTCGACCCGGCCGACCCCGACGCACTGGCGGAGAAGCTGCTCGACACCCTCGACGACGCCGAGCGCGACCCGTCCCTCGCCGCACGGTGCCGCGCGTGGGTGCGTGACCGCTACGGGCGCGAGCCGCACGTGCGGGCGCTGCTGCAGGCGCTGCTGGCACACGCCCGGCGCTGACCGGGCCGGGCCCGGCGTCGTCTGCGCGCACCGGGCGGCGGCGTCGGTCTGCGTCGGGCTCGGCGCCGTCAGCCGGCGGTGGGTTCCGTGGACGGCAGCGTGGCCCGGGGGCTCTCGCCGTCCGCGGGCACGTCGATCGTCATCCAGTCGACCAGCAACGACCCGGCGGCGTCCCGGGGCGGCAGGCCCTCGAGGGATCCCGTCTGCACGACCAGGTGCATGCGCTCCACGGGGATGTCCTGTGTGGTGCTCCCGACGACCTCGTCGTCGACCAGGAACGACATCCGCGACGGCGTCCACTCGATCGTGTACGTGTGCCAGTCGGCCAGCGACGCGTCGGTCTCGTGGTGGACGCACTTCTCGGCCGGGTCGACCAGGCAGTGCACGTTGAGCCAGGCGGGCGCACCGAGCGCACCCTCGGGGAAGTCGATCTCGCCGTGCGCCCAGACGTTCTCGTCGCTCCAGAGCAGCACCGCCACCCCGTAGCCGTCGACCTCGTCGCTCTTCATCCGGATGCTGTACCGGCCGGAGGTCTGACCGCCCCATCGTCCGTCGACGAGCGGCACGACCCCGCCGGCGAGCGGGGTGCCCGCCTTCGTCGTGCGCAGGTGCATGTCGAGCATCCCGTCGTGGGCGCTCAGCGTGGACGCCTGGTACCGACCGGTCCCCGCGGTGTCCGCGAAGCCGTGGTAGACGGTGAACCGGTCGTCGTAGGCCGCCTCGAACCCGCCGGACGGGGCGGACTCGTCGAAGTCCTCGGAGAACACCCGCTTCCAGCCGTCCCCGTCGCCGGTCGGCATCGCGACCCCACTGGGTGCGGGGCCGACGGAGGTCGTGCCGGTGGTCGCCGCGGCGACGGCACCGACCGCGACCACCAGGGCGGCGGCCACGATCGCGACCCGTCGTCCCCGTGTCCGGAGCGGCGTGCGGTGACGGGAGGTGCCGAAGCCGTGCGCGGGTGGGGCGCCGTGCGCGGCGGCCGACTGCTCGGCGACGGGGCGGGGGCCGTCATCGTCCGGGGTCATCCAGCTGTCCATGCGCGGACCTCCGAGAGACCGACGTTGATCGTGCTGTTCGACACCCCGGTGGTGGTGAACCGCACCCAGGTGACGTTGCGGGCGGTGAAGTCGACCGTCCGGGCGCTGCCGTCGTTCGGGAGCTCGCCCACGGCGACCTGGCTGCCGTCCGAGAACGTCAGCGTGCCGCTCGTGATCTGGTCGTCGCTGTTCGGACGGTCGTGCAGGATGATGCGCTGGAGCGCGACCGGGGCAGCCCAGTCGAGCTGGATCCAGATGCCGGTGCGTCCCCAGGGCACGGCCCACTCGGCGGTGTGGTCGACCGGGTGGCCGGACACCACGCCGTCGACGGCCTTCGCGACGGTCTGGCCGTCGGCCGGGTTGTCGGCGATCGCCGTCGGGGTCGCCGAGCCGGTGACGTCCCGCAGGCCCGGAGTGGGCGTCGGGGTGGGAGTCGGCGTCGGCGTGGGCGTCGGAGTCGGGGTCGGGGTCGGCGTCGGCGTCGGCGTCGGCGTCGGCGTCGTACCGCCGTTGCTCGCCGGAGAGAACGCCCGGATCTCGGCGAGCCCCACGTTCTGCGTCCCGCCACTGACCGAGGTCACCGTGAACCGCACCCACCTGACACTGCGCGCCGCGAACGTGATCCGCTGCACCGCACCACTATTGTTCAACGCCGGCACCGTCACACTCGAACCGTCCGAGAACGTCAACGTCCCACCCAGCACCTGGTCCACCGCGTTCGGACGATCAGCGAGGTCGACCGCGTCCAACGCCGTCGCCCCCGCCCACCCGAGCTGGATCCACGTCCCCGCACGACCAGACGGCGCGACCCACTCCGCCGTCGGCGCATCCGGGTACCCGCTCACCACACCGTCGACCGCCTTCACGGCCGTCTGACCATCAGCCGGGTTCTCCGCACTCGCCGTCACCGACGCCGAACCCGTCACGTCCGTCCGGGTCGGGGTCGGTGGTGGCTGCGTCGTGTCGGCCGGGGCCAGCGCGCGGATCTCGGCGAGGCCGACGTTCTGCGTCCCGCCACTGACCGAGGTCACCGTGAACCGCACCCACGTGACACTGCGCGCCGCGAACGTGATCCGCTGCACCGCACCACTATTGTTCAACGCCGGCACCGTCACACTCGAACCGTCCGAGAACGTCAACGTCCCGCCCAGCACCTGGTCCACCGCGTTCGGACGATCAGCGAGGTCGACCGCGTCCAACGCCGTCGCCCCCGCCCACCCGAGCTGGATCCACGTCCCCGCACGACCGGACGGCGCGACCCACTCCGCCGTCGGCGCATCCGGGTACCCGCTCACCACACCGTCGACCGCCTTCACGGCCGTCTGACCATCAGCCGGGTTCTCCGCACTCGCCGTCACCGACGCCGAACCCGTCACGTCCCTGTGTGCGGGGGTCGGGTCCGTGGGGTCGGTGGGGTCCGTCGGCACCGGCGAGCCGGCGGTGTACTGCCGGCTGAGCCACGAGGTCTCGGGTCGAGCCGAGCAGGCCTCGTACGAGGCGCAGGTCTCACTGTCGTGCGCGGCGTAGGTGAAGAACGCGTCGGCCTTCGCCTGGGTCTCGGCCGTCGTCAGGTTCGCCGGACGGTCGGCGATCGGGTACCCCATGTACCCGGTGAAGCCGTGCGCGCCGGTGTACTGCTGCTGCACCTGGTCGGTCAGGTACGCGACCGTGTGGTGGTCGCTGTGGTCCCCGTCGCCGTACTCGCCCTCGTGGTCGAGCGTGTGGATGTCCGTCGGTGCGAAGTCCTGCACGATCCCCTGCAGCGTCGCCCGGAGCTGCGCGAGCGTGTACGTGGCGGCGTGCGGGGCATCGGCGACGGTGTGCAGCGTGTCCATGTCGCCCGTGTACAGGCGCTGGAGGCTCTCGTAGCCGTTCGCCCAGAAGCCGTTGCCCTCGACGTTGCCGTCCGGCAGGTCCATGAAGACCAGGCTGATCCGCGGGTCGGCGGTCAGGGTCTCGGTGAGCAGGGTCCGTCCGGCGACCGTCGTGGAGCCGGTCGTCGACGCCGGGTCGACGCCGGCCATGCTCGCGTAGGCGGCCATAAGCCCGACCTGGCGTTCCTGCCAGTACCAGTCGGGCTTGCCGGCGTCACCGGCCGTGACGATGACGGAGCGCACGCAGCGCCCCGCGTCGATGTCCTTCCGCAGGTCCGTGCCCTGGAAGAGCAGGTCGTCGTCGGGGTGGGCGACGACGTTGAGCACCCGCCCGGCGCTGCAGTCGGCCGCCGCGGCCACGGCGGGCTGGACCACGAGGTTCGGCGCGACCAGCACGGCGAGCACCGTGGCGAGCACGCCCGCGACGGACGCGACGGTGGCCCGTCGCGTCCGTCGCGGTCTGTCGGAGGTCGGTTCAGTCGGTTGCATGGCGCAGGCCCTCCGTCGTCAGCTCGTACATCGCGGTCGTCCCCGACGACCAGACCCGCTTCCAGTAGGGCGAGGACGCCATGGCGGCGGCGAGCTCCTGGTAGTCGGCGTCGCTCTGGTAGCCGTACCGCTCGTCGTAGGCGCCGAAGGGCTCCGCGACCAGGGCGTAGTAGCCGGTGGCCGACCAGTTCACGACGAGTTCCCGCGTCACGTTCGACAGGTCCGCCTCGGCGTCGTAGCCGCCGGTCGGGTCCGGGTACGGGCCGAGGGCTTCGCGGGACAGGTAGCCCACGTCGAAGTACCGCGCGCCGGTGTTGCTCGGGACGGCGTTGGCCGACCCGGTGAGCAGCATCACGGAGCCCGCGGGTGCCGTGCGGTCGTAGTACTGCGTCGCCGCGGACTGGCTCCGGGTCATGACGCGGTTCCAGTCGAGCGAGGTCTGCCCGAACGCACCGATCGCGACGAGCGCCGCCACCGCTGCTCCGGCGACCGCGAACCGCACCGCGGTCGGACGCATCCCCCGCTGCAGGACCGCCCCGACCGGGGCGAACCGACCGGCGGGCATCGGGAGCGCCGCCGCCAGGATCGCGATCCACGGCGTCGCGAAGAGCACGACGCGGAAGACGCCCTCCTGGCCGTAGTTCGTCGCGACGAGCAGCGAGATCGGGCTCGCGGCGGTGGCGAGGAGCGCCCAGTGCGTCCGGTCACGCCGCATCAGGACGGTCACCACGGCGATGAGTCCGAGCACCACGAGCGCAGCTGCCGGGATGTCGAACGCCAGACGCGTGACGAGCGGCTTCGGCAGGACCGTCATGTCGTGCGCGGGCGGCTGCACGTTGTCGAGCACCCGTCCGACCGCCGCGAGCGACAGGAACCGCCCGAGGATGTCGCCGTTCAGCGCGGCGAAGACCACCGCCGGCACGAGCACGACGGCGGGCAGCCACCAGGGGCGGAGCATCCGGAACACGATGAGCGTGACGAGTGCGGCGACCGTCAGGTACGGCGAGATCTGGTGGGTCACGGCGAGCACGATGCCGATGAGGGTGATCGCGACGATCCGCGAGAGCCCCACGCGCCGTGCCCGTGGCTTGGCGGCGACGGAGCCGTCGGCGGTGGTGACGGCGGCATCGCGCAGCGGTCCGGTGGCGAGCACGAGGATCACGATCGACATCAGGATGCCGGTCGACTGCGGCGAGAAGTACGTGGTGTTGAGCGAACCGGTCATCGCGGTCAGCAGCGCTGCGATCCACGGCCGACGGGCGCCGGGCAGCCAGTGCGCCGCCAGGACGCCGACGGCGATGGTCGTGCTGAACGCGAGCAGGACCGGCACCCACGCGGCGATGAGGATCGTGTTGACGATGCCCCCGACGT
This sequence comes from Curtobacterium sp. MCLR17_040, assembly GCF_003234735.1. NCBI lineage: Bacteria > Bacillati > Actinomycetota > Actinomycetes > Micrococcales > Microbacteriaceae > Curtobacterium > Curtobacterium sp. MCLR17_040. Next base: position 68,996 of record NZ_QKTE01000018.1, read on the forward strand.
CGGCGACCCAGGCGGCGCCGGCGAACAGGCCGGACCAGGTCTGGAAGATGTCGGCCGACGGGTTGGTCCCACCGAACTGGCGGATGTACTCGACGACACCGATGTGCCGCGCGGCGGCGGTCACGGTGGGCACGCCGTACGTGATCGCCTGGGCGAGCTGCACGACACCGCCGAGCACGACGACGGGCACGGCGAGCGCGCGGCCGCGGACCAGGGCGATGACCGCCGCGGCGACGACGAGCACGAGGCCGACGACCAGGCCGGGGCCGAGCGAGCCGAACAGGCCTGCGGGCACCGGGTCGCCCATGTGGGTGAGCGCGGCGACGACCACCACGACGAGCCCGCCGAGCGAGAGCGCCGTCACCGTGGCGGTCGTGCTCCACCGGGGCCGGGCGGTCTCGCGGCGCACGAGACCGGCGCGACGGAGCTCCGCCACGTCACGGGGTACCGAGACGGCGAGCGCCGCCGCGGTGAGCACGACGACACCGACGAAGGGGACCGTCGGCGCCCAGATGTGGAAGGTCGCCATGGTGTAGCCGATGCCGATCGTGCCGACGAGCGACCCGGTGACGGCGAGGACGGCGAACCGTGCGAGGGACATCGGACGGACGAGCAGCATCGGGGCGACCCCGAGCAGCGCGAACAGGAAGACCGCGACGGCGCTCGCCCGCAGCGTGGGCAGCTCGACGACGCTGCCGACGGCGGCCAGCACGAGCGTCAGCACGACGATCGCGGCGGCGCCGAGTCGGGCTGCCGGGCTCATCGCGCCGCCCGGGGTCGGTCGTGCCGGCCCCGCGGTGTCGAGGCCGCGCTGCAGCTCGTGGCGACCGTGCGCCGTCCGGTCGATCGTCCCCGCGCCGCCCATGCGTTCGCGGAGCGCCAGGACCGGTGCGGTGAGCACGGAGCGCCGCTCGACGCGACGCAACCGGCGCTTCGTCGCCGCGAACTCCGCGTCGACGGCGTCGACGGTGTCCGCGTCATGCGCGGCGCCCGTCCCGTGGCCGTTCGCCGGAGCAGCGTCGGCAGCGTCGTCGCCCTGCTCGAGGCCGAGGCGTGCGAAGGCGCTGATGGCCTCCGGCGCCGCGTCCACCGAGGCGGTCAGCGTGTCGCGGTCGAGTGCGTTCTTGGTCATCCAGGCTCCGAGTCCGTGGCCGTGCGCGGCAGCGGCGGCGCGGAGCGACGCGACGTCGTCCGCCGATCGCTGCCACGCGATCGCGGCCGGTTCGACGGCGATCGCGGATCCGGCGAACAGCAGTCGTGTGAAGAGGTCGAGGTCGTCGCCACCGCCGACGCGGGTGCCGGGACCGAAGGCGGTGTCGAACCCGCCGATCCGGAGCGCGGTCGCGCGGTGCACGGCGAGGTTCGCGCCGGTGCCGTAGGCCGAGGCGGCGAAGGGGTGCAGCGGGAGGTCGTCGACCGGGTCGTCGAGCCGGAACACCCGCCGGCGGACGGTCCGCCCACCGGGGGTGCGGTCGTCGTGCCAGCGCTGCGCCGGCGTCCGGAGCTCGGCACTCGGTACGAGCCCGGTGACGCAGGCCACGTCGGGGTCGGCCGCGAAGGCACGGGCGATGGCGGCGATCCAGTCGCCGTCCACGACGGCACCCTCGTCCACGAACGCGACGACGTCGCCGGTCGCGACGAGCAGGCCGGCGTTCCGCGCGGCGGCGAGGCCGCCCTCGGGCGCCGGGATGGTGGTGACGCGACGTCCGCTGATGTCGACCGTCGCCACCCCGCCGTCGTCGGCGCCGTGCGAGACGACGACGACGTCGAAGTCGGGGTGCCCGTTCGCGAGCACCGACCGCATGGTCGTGCCGGCGGCGCCGTCCGTGCAGAGCACCACGGTGACGGACGGCAGCACCAGACCTGCTGCCGGCCGACGCTCGGGTGCCGGCATGGGCCGGATCGCGCGCAGGAGCGCACGAACGTCGATGGTGCCGCCGATGCGACGGCGTTCGGTGATCTCGGCCTCGACGAAGCCGAGGGGCTCGCCGTGGTCGCGGACGAGCAGGCGTGCACGCCCGTACCCGGCGGATCCCTGCAGGGCGATGACGTCCCGGTGGCTCGACGCGTGCACGTCGGCACGGTCGACCTCGCCGACCCAGAGCGCGCCGTCCCAGGTGGGGACGAGCGGCCCGGTCACGACCGGCGAGAGGACCATCGCCAGGGTCGCGCGGGTCACGGTGTGCCCACCGGCTGCGGGAGCGGTGCGGGTGCGGGTGGGGTCCGCACGACGACGGTGCCGAGGACCCGGCCGACGGCGTAGCCCGCGACCGTCGAGACGACGGAGAGCGCGATGGCGTACGCCCGCAGGCCTCCGCCACGACCGACGTGGCGCAGTTCGCGCAGCACGGCGCCCGGGATCACCCGGGTCAGGTAGGTCGACTCGCTGGCGAGCGAGTCGCTGGTGCCGACCCGACGGCTCAGCACGGCCTTCGAGATGCCCTCGTAGTAGCTGCGGCGGCGCAGGTAGCGCATCGTCACGCGGTCCGGCGAGACCCGGTGCGAGACGTTCGAGCGCGGTTCGTGCCGGATCCGCGCGCCGGGACGGGCCTGGGCGATGCGGATGCAGAGTTCGGTCTCCTCGCAGCCGAGCGGCTGGTTGCCGACGCGGCCGATGCCGGAGCGGAAGCCGCCTGCGAGCAGGATCGCGTCACGGCGGAACGCCATGCTCGACCCGATGACGTTGCGGACGTCGCCCGGGGTCTCGGGCAGCCCGCGGTACGAGCACCCGACGATCCAGAGCAGTTCGTCGGCGTACGGGCCGGAGCCGGTCGCGGTCGGCCAGGACGGCGTGGCACGACCGCCGACACCGACGACGTCGGGGTCCTCGAGCGCGGTGAGCATGTGCCCGAGCCAGTCGGGGTCCGCGGTGGCGTCGTCGTCCAGGAACGCGACGACGTCGGCGTCGGTCAGGGCGACACCGGTGTTCCGGGCCCCGGAGAGTCCGCGGTCCTCGGTGTTCGGGACGACCCGGAGTTCCGGCCAGCGCGCGGCGGCGCGGGCCAGGAGCTCGGGCTCGTGGTCGATGACGACCACGACCTCGGGGGCCTCGGGCTGGCGCTTGGCCGACTCGACGCTGTCCTGCAGGTCACCCCAGCGCTGCTGGGTGTAGGCGCAGATGACGACCGCGACGGTCGTCACGCGACGTCCTCCTCGAGGGCGACGACGGACGCGACGACGGCTGCCCCGGCGACGGACGCAGCAGCGACGGGAGCAGCAGCAACCGGCGCAGCAGCCGGCGCGGCGAGCTGCTCGGCCGGCGGCACGACGCTCATCGCCGCGCGACGGACCTCGGCACGGCCGATCGCGGCACGACGACGCTCGTGCATGATCGACTTCAGCACGCGGATGCCGTCGGTCACGGCGTTGAGGTTGCTCGAACCGTGCACGCGGAGCTTCTCGTGGCTCGGCACCTCGGTGATCGCGAGCTCGGCGGCCGACCAGCGGCAGGTCAGGACGGTCTCGATCTCGAACCCGTCGCCCCACAGCATCGAACCGTCGGCCGGCTTCGGCAGCTCGGACGACAGCAGACCGATCTCCGGCAGGACGTCCGCCCAGAAGGCGTTGTAGCCGTAGCAGAGGTCGCTGTAGCGGGTGCCGAGGATGATGTTGCAGAGCATGTTCAGGCCGCGGTTGCCCATGTTCCGGACGATCGTGATGTCGTCGCTGCCACCGCCGAGCGAGTACCGGGTGCCCTTCGCGACGTCGGCGCCGTCGACGAGTGCCTGGACGAACCGCGGGATCTCGTCGGGGTCCGCGGAGCAGTCGGCGTCGAACATGACGACGATGTCGCCGGTGACGGCCTCGAAGCCGCAGGCCAGGGCGTTGCCCTTGCCCTTGCGGGTCTGGTGCACGACGCGGATGTCGGGCATCACGCGCTGGGCGGCGGCGATGGTGTCGTCGACGGAGTTGCCGTCGACCAGGATCACCTCGTACACGGGCGGGAGCTTCGGGAGGATGATCTCGAGGTTGCGGGCCTCGTTCCGTGCCGGGATGACGACGGAGACCCTCGGGTCTGCAGGGCGAACGGTACGTGCGGGCATGGCGCGGTCCTGTCGGGTCAGGGTTGCTGTCGGGTGGTGGCTCGTCGAGACGAGCGGCGCGTCCTCGGATGACGCATCGACGACGGTGACCGTCGTCGGTCGAGCAGCGGGACGCGGGTACGACGCCGCCTGCTTGCCGCGGGTGAGTGGGTACTCTCCCCCGCGGTTCCAACCATCGCCGTGGCCAGCGGGAGGGTCAATGCGCGGTGCGGTCCCTTGCGGACACCCGGGTGCGGATACGGAAACCCGCAACGGTCGTGCAGGTTCGCGGTCCGGCGCGGCGGCCGGCGGGTGGTGGACGCAGGACGAGCGGACGGGAGGCGCGGTGCCAGCCGGCACCGCGCCTCCCGTCCGGTCGTGGGCCGGTCTCAGACCTGCGGCACGTCCGCCGTCTCGAAGGCGGCCCGCAGCGCGACCGCCAGCTCGGCGACGTGCGGTTCCCGCAGCAGCGACGTGTGCTCGCTCGCGATCCGCACCATCTCGGTGGGCCCGCGCAGCAGGGCGGACCACCCGGCGGCGTCGGGGTTGGCGTCGGCGAGGACGTAGGTGGCGCGCCCGTGGAACGGCGTCGGGTGGTGGCGTCTGGTGACGATCTCGGCCTGGTCGAAGAAGGCGTCGAAGTCCTTCTGCCCCCCGTGCCGCAGCACGCCGGCGGTGTACGCCCGGAGCCGCTTGGCGAACAGCGCCCCGTACGGCACGCCCGCGGGCAGGACCCGTCGGACGGCGCGGTCGAGCCCCCGCTGCACGGCCCGGACGGCGGTGTTCGGCTGGTCGCGCGGCTCCATCCGGCCGAAGTGCAGGCGGGCCTGTTCGGACTTCGTGCGGGGCAGGTAGGTGTCGAGCAGGACGACGTGTTCCACCTGCTCGCCGCTCTCGGTCAGGAGCCGGGCGATCTCGAGCGCGACGAGTCCGCCGAGCGAGTGCCCGACGAGCAGGTACGGGCCGCGGGGCTGCACGATGCGCATCAGGGCGAGGTAGCGGCGGGCGCTCCGCTCGATGTTCCAGTCCGGCATCCCACGGCGCTCGAGGGCGTGCTGCTGGAACGCGTACAGGTCGTGCGCGGGCAGGTGCCGCGAGAGCGGCAGGAACGTCAGCGCCAGGGCACCGCCACCGGCGAAGCAGAACACCGGCGGACGGCCGCCCTCGCGCGCCTCGGAGACCTTCACGACGTCGGGGTGGCTCGGCAGCGCGCTCGTGCCGCTCCGCACCCGTCGGGCGAAGGCGCGGAGCGTCGGGTGCTCGAGCACGTCCGAGGAGCGCAGGTCGACCCCGAGCCGGTCCTGCACGACGGCGAGCATCTCCTCGGCGGACAGCGAGTCGCCGCCGAGGGCGGAGAAGTCCTCGTCCAGGTGCACGCCCCGCAGGCCGAGCACCTCGGCCCAGATCTGTCCCACGACGAGCTCCCACTGGTCGTACTCGCCCTCGACCATCTCGGTCTCGACGCTCGGCGCCCCGGGGAGTTCGGCCCGGTCGACCTTGCCGCGCTCGTTCCGCGGCAGTTCGGTCATCGGCACGATCGACGCCGGCACCATGTACTCGGGCAGCCGCTCACGGAGCGCCCGTCGGAGCGCACCCGGGGCCGGGGTGCGGTGCCCCGGGCGACCGACCACGTAGGCGACGAGCCGGGTGACGGAACCGGGGTCGACCTGTGCCGTCACGACCGCGTCGTGCACCTCGGGGACCGCGCGGAGCGCCGCCTCGACCTCACTCGGCTCGACCAGGTAGCCGCGGACCTTCACGGCGTCGTCGGACCGGCCGAGCAGCACGAGCCGGCCGTCGGGGTCGACGCGTGCCAGGTCGCCCTGCCGCCAGCTCGGGGTCCCGACGGGGATGCCGGCGGCGGCCTCTGCCTCGCCGGTGCGTCCGGCCCGTTCGGCGGTCTTCTCCGGCGCACCCCAGTAGCCCGCGGTCAGGGCGTCGGAGACCACGACGAGCTCGCCCGTCTCCCCCGGGTCGGCAGGGCTGCCCTCCTCTCGGAGCACGAGGACCGTCTTGCCGGGCAACGGCCACCCGGCGGGCACGACGCCCTCGGGCACCGGCTCGCCCGGTGCCACCGGGCAGTACGCGACGCACGCGGTCTCGCTCGAGCCGAAGGCGTTCAGGAGCAGCGTGTCCGGGTCCAGGTGGGGTCGAGCCGCGGCGAGGTCGGCGCCGGTGACGGACTCGCCCGTGGTCATCAGGAAGCGCAGCCCGCCGAGCACCGGCGCGGTCCCGGCGGCGGTCCCGTGCGACCCTGGGGCGTTCTGCGACCCGATGATCGAGCGCAGCAGGTGCGGGGTGCAGACGAGCACGTTCACGTCGTCGTCCCGGAACCGCCCGAGCAGCCGCTCGACACCGAGTTCACGCGGCTCGAGCAGCACGATGGTGCCGCCGCAGAGCAACGTGTCGAACGAGAACAGGAGCCCGGCGGCGAACGACAGCGGCAGGACGACACCGAGCCGGTCACCCGGGCCGAGGCCGAGCGCGACCGCGTCCTGTTCGGCGTCGGCGATCTGCTGCCGGTGCGTCAGGACGACGCCCTTCGGCATGCCGGTCGAGCCGGAGGTGAAGACGATGGCGAAGGGGTCCCGCCCGCCGGGGCGCACGCCGACGGTGTCCGCCGACGGGGCCGCGCCCGGTTCGCCCGCGTCCAGCAGTTCGCCGAGTGCGTGCACCCGGCCGTCCCGTTCCGCGACCACGTCGGCGGCCAGCGCCGCACGCTCGGTGTCTGCCACGATCTCGTCGACGCCGGCGAGCCGGGCCACGTGCGCCAGGCGCGCTGCGGGCAGGTGGTCGTCGAGCACCACCACGGTCCGTCCGGCACGCACCAGCGCGAGGATGCCGATCACGGCCTCGGTCGACTGCCCCGCCATCAGCCCGACCGGCTTCGACGCCCCGCCCGGGGTGTCGCCGACACCGGCGCCGCTGCGGTCGTCGGGTCGGAGCGCCACGGCCAGGGCTGCGGCCAGCGCGCGCGAGGCCCGGTCCGCTTCGGCGTAGGTGTAGGGACGGCCGTCCCCCGCGAGCGCGGCGGCGTCGCCCCGGAGCGCCACCACGCGGTCCCAGCGGTCCAGTACGGAGTGGTCGGCCGCCGCGGGCACGGCTGCGGGGTGGTTCCAGGGATCGACGGTCGTCAGCGGGTCGACGGAGGTCACGATGACACCTCGGGTGCTCAGCAGCGGACCGCCACGACTCCCGCGACGGTCCTCCGACCGTAGGTCCGCGTTCCCCCGGCCCGCGAGCAGGCTCCGGCCCGGTGCGGGGAACCGCAACCGGCCTGGAGGCGCGGCCTGCGCCCGCCACGGACGGTACGACTCCGGAACGACCGGTCCACTGCCGTGGACGCCGTCCGCACGGCGGCTCGCCCGGCTCGGGGATCGTGCGGTTCCGCGCAACCTCCGGATCAGCCGTGGTGCGACCGTGGATGCGCCGTGCATCGCCGATGAGGACGCTCTGAACGAGAAGGTCGCGGAAACGAGAACAGCCCCCGGGATGTCCCGGGGGCTGTTCATCGAGTGCTGGGGTACCTGGACTCGAACCAAGAACGACGGTACCAGAAACCGCTGTGTTGCCAATTACACCATACCCCAAAAGGCCTGTCGGCCTTCTGGCCCGGTCACCCGGGGCACGATCAACTACTGTACAGCATCCCGGAGGTCCGCAAGACCACCCACCAGGTCTCGGTGCACGGCGGCGGCGGTCGCGGCTCCGTGTCCGGCGGCGACGATGAGCTGCTCCGGCCCGGGAGGCGTGACGTCTCCCACGGCGTAGAGCCCGGGGACGGACGTCCGGCCCACCCGGTCGACCACGAGGAGTCCCTGCGTGTCGCGCTGGAGCCCGTCGAGCGCTCCGGGCGTGTCGGCGTTCGCGGCCGTGTTCCCGCCCGTTGCGCTCGTGGCACTCGGACTCGTGGTGGCGCCGGTGCGCAGCCAGTCGAGGTCGGCGTGCCACACCGGTCGGACGAACCCGCCGGTCCGGGGCTCGACGTGGCCGTCGGCGAGCCGGACACCGGTCATCCCGGTGCGATCGCCCTCGAGGTCCTCGACGACCCGCTCGTCCACCACGACCCCCGCGGCCGACAGTCGAGCGCGGCCGGCGTCGTCGAGCGGTGCCACCCCGTTCGTGTAGACGATCAGGTCGTCGGTCCACGCGGCGATGAGCAGCGCCCGGTCGACCACGTCGTCGGTCTCGCAGATGAAGGCGAGCGGCTGCCCGGCCTTGTCGTACGCATCGCACTCGACGCAGCTGTGCACCGCGGTGCCGTAGAACGCACGCAGCATCGGCAGCGCCGGGAACTCCTCACGCAACCCCGTCGCCACGACGACCGTCCGGGCGCGGGCGTCGAGCTCGGTGCCGCGCCACGAACCGTGCACCCGCCAGGTGTCCGTGTCGGGGTCCGGGGCCACCAGGTCGACGACGGACTGCACGACCGTCGCTTCCGGGTACCCCTCGACCTCGGTCCGCCCGAGCTTGCGGAGTTCGAGCGGCGAGATGCCGTCCCGCGTCAGGAACCCGTGCGACCGCAGCGTCGCGGCGTTCCGAGGGCGGTTCGCGTCGACGAGCAGCACGGTGCGCTTCGCCCGGACCAGGTTGAGCGCAGCGCTCAGCCCAGCCGGCCCGGCGCCGATGACCGCGACGTCGTGCACGACCTGGTCGGCGTGCTCCTTGCTGCTCACGGTCGGTCAGCGCGCCGCGAGGGCGCGGAGCCGGGTCAGGGTGGACTCCTTGCCCAGGATCTCCATCGACTCGAACAGCGGCGGACTGATCCGGCGTCCGGACACCGCCACGCGCAGCGGGCCGAAGGCGACGCGGGGCTTCAGACCGAGCTCGTCGATGAGGGCCGCACGGAGCGCACCCTCGATGGCCTCGGTGGTCCAGTCCTGGACGCCCTCGAGCGCGGCGGTGCTCGCCGTCAGGACCGTCGCCGTGTCGCCCTTGAGCGAGGCCAGTGCGTCGTCCTCGACCACCAGGTCGGCGTCGGACGTGAACAGGAAGCCGAGCATCGCCGGCGCCTCGCCGAGCAGCTGCATGCGCTCCTGCACGAGCGGAGCCGCCTTGGTCAGGACCTCGAGCTGCTCCGGGGTCGCCGGGTCGCTGATGTACTCCGACAGGTACGGCAGCAGACGCGACCGGAAGTCCTCGGGAGCGAGCAGACGGATGTGGTCCCCGTTGATCGCCTCGGCCTTCTTGTGGTCGAAGCGGGCCGGGTTCGGGTTCACGTCGGTGACGTCGAACGCCGCGACCATCTCGTCGATCGAAAACACGTCGCGGTCGGGCCCGATCGACCAGCCGAGGAGCGCCAGGTAGTTGACGAGCCCCTCCGGGATCATGCCGGCGGCGCGGTGGTGGAACAGGTTCGACTCGGGGTCACGCTTCGACAGCTTCTTGTTGCCTTCCCCCATCACGTACGGCAGGTGTCCGAACACGGGGATGGAGGGCGCGAGGCCGATCGCGTACAGCGCCTCGTACAGGGCGATCTGGCGCGGGGTCGACGACAGCAGGTCCTCGCCCCGGAGCACGTGCGTGATGCCCATCAGGGCGTCGTCGACCGGGTTCGTGAACGTGTACAGCGGCTTGCCGTTCGGACGGACCACCACGAAGTCGGGGAACGTGCCCTGCTTGAAGGTGATCTCCCCGCGCACCAGGTCGTCGAAGCTCAGGTCACGGTCGGGGACGCGCAGACGGAGCGCCGGCTCGCGGCCCTCGTCGCGGAACGCCTGGCGCTCGGCATCGGTCAGGTCGCGCTCGTGGTTGTCGTAGCCCTGCTTGGGGTCACGACCGGCCGCCTTGTTGCGGGCCTCCATCTCGTCCGGCGTGACGAAGGACTCGTAGATGTGCCCCGACTCCTTGAGCTTCGCGATCACGTCGTCGTAGATCGCGGTGCGCTCGGACTGTCGGTACGGTCCGTGCTCGCCGCCGGCGTCCACGCCCTCGTCCCAGTCGAGCCGCAGCCAGCGGAGCGCGTCGAGGATCTGCGCGTACGACTCCTCACTGTCGCGGGCGGCGTCGGTGTCCTCGATACGGAACACGAGCTTGCCGCCGGTGTGGCGAGCGTAGGCCCAGTTGAAGAGGGCGGTGCGGATGAGCCCCACGTGCGGGGTCCCCGTCGGGCTCGGGCAGAAGCGGACGCGGATGTCGGAGCCGGAGGCAGTGGTGAATGGCGCAGTCATGACCCGACAACCCTACCGCGGTGCCTGTCCCTCCCACCTGCCCTGTGGAGGGGCTGCAGAACGCAGAAAACCCCTGACCACGAATGGTCAGGGGTTCCCTGGTTCTTCCACGTTAAGTCCGGCGGCGTCCTACTCTCCCACAAGGTCCCCCTTGCAGTACCATCGGCGCTGAGAGGCTTAGCTTCCGGGTTCGGAATGTGACCGGGCGTTTCCCTCTCGC
>NZ_QKTE01000019.1:0-72920 GCF_003234735.1 Curtobacterium sp. MCLR17_040
GCCCCGCACCACGCTCGCCCCGCACCACGCTCCCCCGCACCCCTGGAGGTACCCCCGATGACCGCACCGGTCGACCCGTCCGAGAAGTTCGCCGCCTACGCGCACCCGGAGCGCCTCGTCTCCACCGAGTGGCTGCAGGAGCAACTCGACGCCGGGGCCGGCGCGCCCGACCTGGTGGTCGTCGAGTCCGACGAGGACGTCCTGCTCTACGAGACGGGGCACATCCCGGGCGCCGTGAAGATCGACTGGCACACCGACCTCAACGACCCGGTGCAGCGCGACTACATCGACGGCGCCGCGTTCGCCGAACTCCTCGGCGGCAAGGGCATCGGCCGCGACACCACCGTCGTGATCTACGGCGACAAGAACAACTGGTGGGCGGCCTACGCCCTCTGGGCGTTCACCCTGTTCGGCCACGAGGACGTCCGCCTGCTCGACGGTGGTCGCGGCAAGTGGATCGCCGAGGACCGCGCCCTGACCACCGACGAGACCCCGGTCACGCCCGTCGAGTACCCCGTCGTCGAACGGCACGACGAGCCCGTCCGCGCCTTCAAGGACGACGTCCTCGCCCACCTCGGCAAGCCGCTCATCGACGTCCGCAGCGCCCCCGAGTACAGCGGGGAGCGCACGACGGCGCCCGACTACCCGGAAGAGGGCGCGCTGCGCGGCGGACACGTCCCCACCGCCGTGAACATCCCCTGGGCAACGGCCGCCGCGCCCGACGGCACCTTCAAGACACGCGACGAGCTCGACGCCGTCTACCGTGACGGCGCCGGCATCGGTGACGCCGACGAGGTCATCGCCTACTGCCGCATCGGTGAGCGCTCGAGCCACACCTGGTTCGTCCTGCAGCACCTGCTCGGCTACGACAGCGTCCGCAACTACGACGGCTCGTGGACCGAGTGGGGCAGCGCCGTCCGCGTCCCCATCGTGCAGGGATCCGAGCCGGGTACTGTTCCGAACCGATGAACGCCAGCACCGACGCACCACTCCCCGCCACCCTCGCCGAGATCCGCGACGACTTCCTCGCCCTGGGCCAGAAGGACCGCCTGCAGCTCCTGCTCGAGTTCTCGAACGAGCTGCCTGCGCTGCCCGAACGCCTGCAGGGGCACGAGGACGAGCTCGAACGCGTCGAGGAGTGCCAGTCCCCCGTCTTCATCACCGTGACGGTGGGCGAGGACGGCGACGCCCCGGACGTGGTCCGGATGCACGCCACCGCCCCGCGCGAGGCGCCGACCACCCGCGGCTTCGCCTCGATCCTGGCGCAGGGACTGTCCGGCCTCACCGTCGAGCAGGTGCTCGCCGTCCCGACGGACTACCCGCTGACCATCGGCCTGTCCGAAGCGGTCAGCCCGCTGCGGATCCGCGGCATGGTGGGCATGCTCGGCCGCGTCCAGCGGCAGGTGCAGGCGGCGGTCGCGTAGACGCGACCCACTGACGGACGGGAGGCGCGGTGCCAGCTGGCACCGCGCCTCCCGTCCGTCCTCCGGTCGCGTCTACCGCGCGCTGGCCGCCCCGCGCCGCTGGACCACCTCGGTCAGCCACGCGAGGATCCGGGCGTCGAACCAGTCGGCGTCGTGGTTCCAGAGCTTGGTGTGCCGGGCCGTGGTCTGGATCTCGAGCCGCACCAGGTCGGGCCGTGCGCGGGCCAGGTCGTGCGAGGCCGAGGACGGCACGAACCCGTCGTCGTCGCTGTGCAGGAGCAGGATCGGCACCGTGAGCTCATCGGAGCGCGTGACCATGTCGAGCTCGCGCAGGTCGACGGGCTGCTGGAGCCCGGCGAGCCGGTACAGCACCGGCGCGCGGAGCAGCCGCTGCGCGACCTTGCGGACCGGACGTGGCAGGCGCAGGAGCTGGCTCTGCGACTTCAGCACGGCGTGCCAGTCGACCACCGGGGACTCCAGCACCACCCCGTCGACCAGGCCGGCGAAGCGCGAGCGGAGCAGGGTCTGCAGCACGACGGCGCCGCCCATCGACCAGCCCATGAGCACGACGCTCTGGGCGTCCTGCGCGGTGAGCCAGCGGAGGACGGAGTCGACGTCCTCGACGGGCACGTCGAGCTCGCCCGGGGTCAGGTAGAACCAGCCGCCCCAACGTCCTCGACGTGCAGCGGTCGGATCGCCGGCGTCGATCGCGATGATGCGGCGCGTGACGGTGGTGTCGGTCGTGCCGAGGACCTCGCCGACGCGCATGTGGCCGGTGCCGCCGCCGAACCAGAGCGAGTAGCGGCCCTGCAGCTCGGTGTCGGCCGTGCGCTCGATCGTGACGGTCTTCCGGACCGGGTCGACGGCGTGGATCGGGACTCTTTCGTTGCGCTTGCGGTCGGGGGTGACGACGGCGCGGGCGACGGCGGCGACGAAGCCACCGATGACGGCCGTCCCCACCGCGGCAGCTGCCAGACCGGCGCCGAGTGCGATGAACCCGGCCGATCGAGCGGTCTCCTGGACGACGTCCTCGGCGGGTCGCGCGGATCGGGACATGGCCCGGAGCCTAGTCTGCATGTGTGTCCGAAACCCGAGAGCCCGACGCCTTCGCGCGGCTCCGCGCGTTCGTGTCCGGCGGCAGCGGCCGTGCCGAGACCACCGTCACCGAGATCCCCTCGCCGACCCGGATCGCACCGTTCTCGATCGCCCTGGCGGCGGACGTGTCCGGCACCGCGCACGGCGTCGAGTCGGACCTGGGAACCGGCCGGTTCATCGCCCTGTACGACCCGGAAGAACCCGAGGGGTGGGGCGGTGCGTTCCGTGTCGTCTCGTTCGCCCAGGCGCCGCTCGAGCCGGAGATCGGCGTCGACGAGTTCGTCGCCGACGTGACCTGGAGCTGGCTCGTCGACGCCCTCGAGTCGCACGGTGCGACGTACGACCACGCCTCGGGCACGGCCACCAAGATCATCTCGCGCGGGTACGGCGACCTCGCCGCACAGGGCGACGGCGCCCAGCTGGAACTCCGCGCGTCGTGGACACCGCGCGGCGACGACCTCACCGCACACGTCCGGGCCTGGCAGGACATCGTCGCCATGCTCGCCGGTCTGCCGCCCGCATCGGACGGCGTGACCCTGCTGGCCCCGAGGAGGCTCGCCAAGTGACCGACCCCGCTCCCCAGGACGCCGCTGGATCGACCGGCCCGGCTGCGTCCGCAGCCACGGCTGCCGGATCGACTGCTCCCGCTGCCAGCCCTGCCTTCGAGGCATCGCACGACGCCGTCAAGGTCATCGACACGCGCGAGGACTACCTCGAGGCGGTCGCCGCCATCGCCGCCGGCCACGGCCCCGTCGCGGTCGACGCCGAGCGCGCCAGCGGCTACCGCTACTCGCAGCGCGCCTACCTGATCCAGGTGTTCCGCCGCGGTGCCGGTGCGTTCCTGTTCGACCCGATCCCGATCGGCGACTTCTCCGAGCTGCAGGCCGCCATCGTCGACGAGGAGTGGCTGTTCCACGCCGCCTCGCAGGACCTGCCGTGCCTGCAGGAGGTCGGCCTCGTCCCGACGCGCATCTTCGACACCGAGCTCGGTGCCCGGATCGCCGGGTTCCCCCGCGTCGGCCTCGGCGCCGTCGTCGAGCAGCTGCTCGGCATCACCCTGGCGAAGGCGCACTCGGCCGCCGACTGGTCGACCCGTCCCCTGCCGCAGTCGTGGCTCGTCTACGCGTCGCTCGACGTCGAGCTGCTGCCCGACCTCCGCGACGCCCTCGCCGAGAAGCTCGACGAGGCCGGCAAGACCCGGATCGCCCAGGAGGAGTTCGACGCGGTCCTGCACCGTGCGCCGAAGCCCGCCCGTGCCGAGCCCTGGCGTCGGCTGTCCGGCATGCACGCGCTCCGTGGTGCGCGAGCACTGGCGATCGCCCGGTCGCTCTGGCTCGCTCGCGACGAGTACGCCCGACAGGCGGACATCGCCCCCGGGCGCACGATCCCCGACTCGGCGATCGTCGCCGCCGCGGCCGCTGCACCCGAGTCCCGCGCCGAACTCGGTGCGCTGAAGACGTTCACGGGCCGCGCCAGCCGTTCCGAGCTCGACCGCTGGTGGGCCGCCGTCGAGGAAGGCCGCACCACCGAGGACCTCCCCCGTCTCCGCGGTGCCGGCGAGGCGACGCTGCCCCCGCCCCGCGCCTGGGCGGACCGCAACCCGGCCGCGGACCGCCGGTACAAGGCCGCGCGGGCCGCGGTGACGAAGCGTGCCGAGGAGCTCGACATCCCGCTCGAGAACCTGCTCACGCCGGAGACGCTCCGGCTCGTGTCGTGGGCCCCGCCGTCGCCGCCGTCGACCGAGCTGGTCGGCGCCGCCCTCGCCGAGCACGACGCCCGCCCGTGGCAGGTCGAGGAACTCGCGTCGATCATCGCGTCGGCCTTTGTCGCTGCTGCACAGCGGCCCGCGGCGACGGACGACGACGAGTCGTAGGAACTGCCCAACCGGCATGCGGCCGCCCAGGCTGGGGGCATAGCGTCGGGAGGGTCGCCGGGCGAGGCCCGGCCAGGCCGGAGCGACCTGCGTTCCGGCCCGATCGATGAGGATCTGGGAGGCCCGGATTGCCAAAGGCATCAGACGTCGTGTTCGTGGACGGCGTTCGCACACCGTTCGGACGAGCGGGCGAGAAGGGGGTGTTCTGGAAGACCCGGTCCGACGACCTCGCGGTGCACGCGATGCGCGGACTGCTCGACCGGAACGCCTTCGACACCGCAGCAGTGGACGACGTCGCCGTCGCGGCCACCACGCAGCAGGGTGACCAGGGGCTGACGCTCGGCCGCACCGTGGGCATGCTCGCTGGTCTGCCGAAGTCGGTTCCCGGCTACGCGATCGATCGCATGTGTGCCGGTGCCATGACGAGCGTCACGACGCTCGCCGGCGCCATCGCCTTCGGCGCCGCCGACATCGCGATCGCCGGTGGTGTCGAGCACATGGGTCGGCACCCGATGGGCTTCAACGCCGACCCGAACCCGCGCTTCGTCGCGGAGCGCATGGTCTCGAGCGACGCCCTCGTCATGGGCGCCACCGCCGAGCGCCTGCACGACCGCTTCCCCGCGATCACGAAGGACCGCACGGACGCCTACGCCGTCCAGTCCCAGCAGCGGTACGCCGCCGCCTGGGCGAACGGGAAGCTCCAGCCGGACGTCATCCCGGTCGAGGTCAACAAGGGCGACGGCTGGGACGTCGTCAGCACTGACGAGCCGCCGCGGCCGGGGACCACCCTGGAGGCGCTGGCCGCGTTGAAGACGCCGTTCCGGCCCCACGGACGGGTCACCGCCGGCAACGCCGCCGGTCTCAACGACGGTGCGACCATGAGCCTGCTCGCGTCCGAGGACGGTGCGAAGCAGCACGGACTGTCGACGAAGATGCGCATGGTCTCGTTCGCCTTCGCCGGCGTCGAGCCCGAGGTCATGGGCGTCGGCCCGGTCCCCGCGACCGACAAGGCCCTGTCGAAGGCCGGCCTGTCGATCGACGACATCGGCCTGTTCGAGATCAACGAGGCGTTCGCCGTCCAGGTGCTCGCGTTCCTCGACAACTACGGCATCGCCCAGGACTCCCCGAACGTGAACGCCTGGGGCGGCGCGATCGCCGTCGGCCACCCGCTCGCGTCGAGTGGTGTCCGGCTGATGAACCAGCTCGCCGCACAGTTCGCCGAGCGACCGGACGTCAAGTACGGCATCACCACGATGTGCATCGGGCTCGGCCAGGGCGGCACCGTCATCTGGGAGAACCCGAACCACAGCAAGTCGGCCGAGCGTTCGGCTCGGAAGGGGGCGTGACCATGACCATCGTCGACAACGACCGACTGGCCGAACTCAGCGAGGACGAGGTCGTCACGCACTCGTTCGTCAAGCACATCACGATGCCCTCGGGTGGCACGCTGGCGCTCATCACGCTCGACAACGGCAAGGACTACAAGCGGCCGAACACCCTCGGGCCCCGCACGCTCCGTGAGCTGTCCGGCGTGCTCGACACCCTGAAGACCGAGGCCGCCACGGGCACGATCCAGGGCGTCGCGATCACCGGCAAGGAGTACTGCTTCGCCGCCGGCGCCGACCTGTCCCAGGCAGCCGCAGTCCCGTCGCGCGAGGCCGCCCACGACCTGGCCGCGCTCGGGCACGCCACGCTCCGCAAGTTCGCCGACCTCGGGGTACCGTCGTTCGCGTTCGTGAACACCCTGGCGCTCGGTGGTGGGCTCGAGATCGCCCTGCACTGCACCTACCGGGCGTTCTCGTCCGCGGCGCAGGGCATCGGCCTGCCCGAGGTGTTCCTCGGCATCATCCCCGGCTGGGGCGGCGCGACGCTGCTCCCCCGCCTGATCGGACCGGAGCGCGCGCTCCGCGTCATCGTCGAGAACCCGCTCAAGAACAACCGCCTGATGGACGGTCCGGCCGCGGTCGAGATCGGCATCGGCGACGTGCTCGTCCCGTCCGTCACGTTCCTGCCCTCGGCCGTGGCATGGGCGGACGGCGTCATCACCGGCACGACCAAGGTGGTGCGGAAGAACGAGCCGGGCATGCTCGAGAAGGCCGCATGGGGCACGGTCGTCAAGGTCGCCCGCGGACAGGTCGCGTCGAAGATCGGCACCGTGCCGAAGTCGCCGTTCCGGGCGCTCGACCTCGTCGCGGCCGCCAAGTCGGGTTCGCTCGACGAACGCTTCGCTGACGAGGACGAGGCCCTCGCCGACCTCATCTCGGGCGACCAGTTCGCCGCGTCGATGTACGCCTTCGACCTCGTGCAGAAGCGTGCGAAGAAGCCCGTCGGCGCTCCCGAGGGCGTCGAACCGAAGAAGATCACGAAGGTCGGCGTCCTCGGCGCCGGGCTGATGGCGTCGCAGTTCGCGCTGCTGTTCGCCCGACGGCTGGGCGTCCCCGTCGTCATCACCGACGTCGACCAGTCCCGTGTCGACGCCGGCGTCGAGCGGATCCGCGGCGAGGTCGCGAAACTGCTCGACAAGGGCCGGATCTCCCCCGACGACGCGAACCGCATCACGGCACTCGTCAGCGGGTCGGTGTCCTACGACGCCTTCGCCGACGCCGACTGGGTGATCGAGGCCGTCTTCGAGGAGATGACCGTGAAGCAGGAGGTCCTCCGGAAGATCGAGCAGGTCATCGCACCGGACGCCATCCTCGCCACGAACACGTCGTCGCTCTCCGTCGACGAGATGGCGTCGGTGCTCACCAACCCGGAGCGACTCGTCGGCTTCCACTTCTTCAACCCGGTCGCGGTCATGCCGCTGCTCGAGGTGGTGCGCGCGGCGAAGACCTCGGACGAGGCCCTCGTCACCGCCCTCGCCGTCGCGAAGACCCTGAAGAAGACCGCGATCATCACCGCGGACCAGCCGGGCTTCGTCGTCAACCGGGTGCTCGCCCGGGTGCTCGGCGAGGCGATGCGCGGCGTCGAGGAAGGCACCTCGTTCGACACCGTCGCCCAGGGTGCCGCACCGCTCGGCCTGCCGATGTCCCCGTTCGAGCTGCTCGAGCTCGTCGGGCTGCCGGTCGGCGCGCACGTGCTCGACTCGCACCACGCGGCCTGGCCGGAGCGCTTCTACCCCGGCGACGGCCTGAAGAAGATCGCCGAGCACGGGACGATCCTGACCCGCGACAAGAAGGGCAACGCGACCGGGTACGACCCCGCCGCCGTGAAGCTCGTCGCGCCCTCCAAGAAGGACGCGAAGCCCGTCGACGCCGCCGAGATGCAGCGCCGGTTCGAGGACGCCCTGGCCGACGAGCTGCACCGCATGCTCGAGGACCGGGTCGTCGAGCACGTCGAGGAGATCGACCTCGGGCTCATCCTCGGTGCGGGTTACCCCTTCCAGGCCGGCGGGATCAGCCCGTACCTCGACCGCTCCGGTGCGTCCGAGCGGGTCTTCGGCGGCACGTTCCACGAGCCCCGGATCGTCGGCCCCGCTTCCCGCTAGAGCCGACTCGGTCTCGAAGGCGGCACCGCCGCACAACCAAAGTCACCCCGAACCGCGGATCGCCGTGGTTCGGGGTGACTTTGATTGTGCGGCGCCGAGGCGTGCCACCGTCTCCGACAGCAGCCCGGGCGTCTGCTACCGTGCGCCGCCGTCAGCCACCGACGCAGTCGTTGCTGCCACTGAAGCACGGCGGCGCCGACGGCCGGGGTGCCGGCGGCTCGGGCGGCTCGTTGTCGTACGACGTGAAGTAGTCGGCGCTGTGCGTCACGACGAGCACGTAGTCCGCCCCGCTCGCCCGCACGGCGTCGTCTCGTCGGTCGACACCGAGTCCCGGCGCGGACTGCACGACGGACGATCCGTCCGGTTGCCACAGTCCGAGTGACTGGTCCCAACCACGGACCCGGACGACGGCGAACCGGTCCTGGCCGACATCGCTGCCGAGTGCGATCGACTGCCGCCCACCGACATCGATCAAGGACGGTGTTGATCCGTCCGGCCGGATCGCCTGCGCCACGAGGTCCTCGTCGGTCAGGCCGCCTGCACGAAGCGCTGGGCCGACGATGCGCACCGCGTCGACCGGTGTGGTCGCACCGTCGATCGTGTAGACCACTCCGGCGTCGATCCGGCACGTGGTTCCTGCAGCGGGCTGGAAGAAGCCGGAGTTGCTCGCGTGCCCGCAGGAGTCGGTCCAGGTGGCATCGACCCGGTGGACCGCTTCCCCGCCATCCCAGTCGATCACGCGGTGCATCGTCTGTCTGGCACCGACCCGGGCGTCAGCACCGAGCTCCGGCGCGACCGAACCGTCGTTCATCGCCGAACACCCCGAAGTCAGCGCCAACACGGCGAGGCAGAGCCCCACCGTCACCGTCCTGAGCCCCCGTCGCATGTGGCGATCCTGCCAGACGTCCCCGTGGCACATGCCCCTCGCGGCATGGCAGCACGGCGGCAGGGCGGCCTCCCACCGAACCAGGTTCCGGTCACAGCACCGCGGAGGAACGTGGTGCCGTGTCCGGAACCTGGTTCCGAGCGGTCAGCCGTCAGCCGTCAGGCGTCATCGGTCGGACGCCGCCGACTCGCGGGAGCGCGCGGGCTTCGCCTGCGGCAACTTCGTCCCGACGACCTGGTCGATGACGTCGCGGGCGATGGCCTGCGCCGTCAGCCCTGCGTCGGCGAGGATCTGCGACCGGGTCGCGTGGTCGATGAACGCGTCGGGCAGCCCGAGCTCGTTCACCCCGGTGTCGACCCCGGCGGCACGGAGGTCCTGCCGCAGCCGGGTCCCGACGCCGCCGACCCGCACGCCGTCCTCGATGGTGATCACGAGCCGATGCGTCCGCGACAGCTCGATCAGCGACGCGGGGATCGGGACCACCCAGCGCGGGTCCACGACGGTGACGCCGATGCCCTGCGCCTCGAGCAGCGCCGCGGCCTCGAGCGCCACCGGCACCATCGACCCGACGGCGACGAAGAGCACGTCCTCGACGTCGTCCGCGGCTGCGTGCAGGACGTCCACGCCATCCGAGAGACGACGGACCGCGGGGATGTCCGGCCCGACCTGCCCCTTCGACCACCGCAGCACGGTGGGGGCGTCGTCGACGGCGATCGCCTCGCGGAACTCCTCGCGCAGGGTCGCAGCATCGCGGGGCGCGGCGATCCGGATCCCCGGCACGACCTGCAGCAGCGCGAGGTCCCACATGCCGTGGTGCGAGGGGCCGTCCGGGCCGGTGATGCCGGCACGGTCGAGCACGAACGTCACGCCGGCCTTGTGCAGGGCGACGTCCATCAGGACCTGGTCGAACGCGCGGTTCAGGAAGGTCGCGTAGAGCGCCACCACGGGGTGGAGTCCCCCGTAGGCCAGGCCCGCAGCGGTCGTCACGGCGTGCTGCTCGGCGATGCCGACGTCGTAGACCCGGTCGGGGTGCTGCTCCTGGAACAGGTGGAGCCCGGTCGGCCGGAGCATCGCCGCCGTGATGGCGACGATCCGAGGATCCGAGGCACCGGCATCGGCCAAGGAGGACGCGAACACCGAGGTCCACGACGGACCCGATGCGGCGTCGAGCGACTCCCCCGTCTCCGGGTCGATGTGCCCGACGGCGTGGAACTGGTCGGCCTGGTCGCGCAGGGCGGGCTCGAAGCCGTGGCCCTTCTCGGTGATCGCGTGCACGATCACGGGAGCGCCGTACTCCTTCGCCTGCCGGAGTGCTGCCTCCATCGCCTGCTGGTCGTGGCCGTTCACCGGGCCGATGTACTTGATGTCGAGGTTCGAGTACAGCGCCTCGTTGTTCGTCAGCCGCGACAGGAAGCCGTGCAGGCCCCCGCGCATGCCTCGGTACACCGCACGACCCGGAGCGCCGAAGCGTGCCGCCACGGCCTGCGTGCCCTCGTACAGGGCGCGGTACTCGCGGCGGGTGCGCACGGAGCTGAGGAACCGCGCCATGCCACCGATCGTCGGGGCGTACGAGCGGCCGTTGTCGTTGACGACGATGACCAGTCGACGGTCGTTGTCGTCGGAGATGTTGTTGAGCGCCTCCCACGTCATCCCGCCGGTGAGGGCGCCGTCCCCCACCACCGCGACGACGGTGCGGTCGGTCTGCCCGGTCTGCCCGAACGCGCGGGAGATGCCGTCGGCCCACGACAGCGACGACGACGCGTGCGAGGACTCGACGATGTCGTGCTCGGACTCGCTCCGCTGCGGGTAGCCGGCGATGCCGCCGCGTTCGCGCAGCTTCGAGAAGTCCTGGCGCCCGGTGACGAGCTTGTGCACGTACGACTGGTGCCCGGTGTCGAAGACGAACGGGTCGTTCGGCGAGTCGAACACGCGGTGCATCGCGAGCGTCAGCTCCACGACGCCCAGGTTCGGCCCGAGATGCCCACCGGTCTTCGCGACCTCGGCGACCAGGAAGCGCCGGATCTCGGCGGCGAGGTCGGTCATCTGCGCGTCGGAGAGACGCTTCAGGTCGCGCGGCGACGTGATGCTGGCGAGCATGCTCACGGGCGCTCCTTTCGTGGGGCTGTCGGCCCACTCTATGCGCGTGGGGACAGAACGGACTGGAGGCGCGGTGCCAGCTGGCACCGCGCCTCCAGGCAGTATCCGGGTCGCGTCAGACGAGCGAACGGAGCACGTACTGCAGGATGCCGCCGTTGCGGTAGTAGTCGGCCTCGCCGGGGGTGTCGATGCGGACGACCGCGTCGAACTCGATCGGCTGCTTGCCGGCCGGCGAGTGCTCGCTCGGCGTCGCGGTGACGTGCACCGTCTTCGGGGTGCGGCCCTCGTTCAGCTCGGTCAGCCCGGAGATCGAGACGACCTCGGTGCCGTCGAGCCCGAGGGACTCGACCGTCTCGCCCGCCGGGAACTGCAGCGGGACGACGCCCATGCCGATGAGGTTCGAGCGGTGGATCCGCTCGAAGCTCTCGGTGATGACCGCGCGGACACCGAGCAGGTTCGTGCCCTTGGCAGCCCAGTCACGGGACGAGCCGGAGCCGTACTCCTTGCCACCGAAGATGACGAGCGGGATGCCCTGCTCCTGGTAGTGCTGCGAGGCGTCGTAGATGAACGACTGCGCACCGTCCGGCGTCGTGAAGTCACGGGTGTACCCGCCCTCCACGCCGTCGAGCAGCTGGTTGCGCAGACGGATGTTCGCGAACGTGCCGCGGATCATGACCTCGTGGTTGCCGCGACGCGAGCCGTAGGAGTTGAAGTCCTTGCGGTCGACGCCGTGCTCGGCGAGGTACTGGCCGGCGGGGCTGTCGGCCTTGATCGAACCGGCCGGCGAGATGTGGTCGGTCGTGACCGAGTCGCCGAGCTTCGCGAGCACCCGGGCGCCGGAGATGTCCGACACCGCGTCGGGCTGCATCGTCATGCCCTCGAAGTACGGGGGCTTCCGGACGTAGGTCGACTCCTGGTCCCACTCGAAGGTGTCACCCGTCGGGGTCGGCAGGTTCTTCCAGCGGTCGTCGCCCTCGAACACGGAGCCGTACTCGTGGGTGAACATCTCGGTGTCGATCGACTCGTCGATGACCTGCTGCACCTCGGCCGCGTCGGGCCAGATGTCGGTCAGGTAGACGTCGTTGCCGTCCTGGTCGGTGCCGAGGGCGTCCTTGTCGAAGTCGAAGTGCATCGACCCGGCGAGGGCGTAGGCGATGACCAGCGGCGGGGACGCCAGGTAGTTCATCTTGACGTCGGGGTTGATCCGGCCCTCGAAGTTGCGGTTGCCCGAGAGCACCGCGGTGACGGCGAGGTCGTTGTCCTGCACGGCCTGCGAGATCTCCTCGGGCAGCGGGCCCGAGTTGCCGATGCAGGTGGTGCAGCCGTAGCCGACCGTGTAGAAGCCGAGCTGCTCGAGGTAGGTGGTGAGACCGGCCTTCTCGTAGTAGTCGGTGACGACCTTCGACCCGGGCGCGAGGGTGGTCTTCACCCAGGGCTTCGCGGTGAGGCCCTTCTTCGCGGCGTTCCGGGCGAGGATGCCGGCGGCCATCATGACCGACGGGTTCGACGTGTTCGTGCACGAGGTGATCGCGGCGATCGCGACGGCACCGTGGTCGATGGTGAACGGGTCGGCCCCGTCCATCGCGACCTTCGTCGGCGCCGAGGCGGTCGACGGTGCGCTCGACACGTGCACGTGCTCGTGCAGCGCAGTGTCCTCGTTGGTCGAACCGGCGGCGATCGGGTCGGAGGCCGGGAACGTCTCCTCGACCGCGTCGTCGAGATCGGTCTGCTCGGACGGCGTCGTGTAGTTGTTCAGGTCGAGCTCGAACTGGCTCTTCGCGTTCGTGAGCTCGATGCGGTCCTGTGGACGCTTCGGGCCGGAGATGGACGGCACGACCGTGGAGAGGTCGAGCTCCATGTACTCGGAGTAGTTCGGCTCGACCGAGGCGTCGTGCCACAGGCCCTGGGCCTTGGAGTACGCCTCGACCAGGGCGATCTGCGCCTCGTCGCGACCGGTCAGCCGCAGGTAGTCCAACGTGACGTCGTCGACCGGGAAGATCGCCGCCGTCGAACCGAACTCGGGCGACATGTTGCCGATGGTGGCGCGGTTGGCGAGCGGGACGGCGCCGACGCCCTCGCCGTAGAACTCGACGAACTTGCCGACGACGCCGTGCTTGCGGAGCTCCTGCGTGATGGTGAGCACCACGTCGGTCGCGGTCACGCCGGCCGGGATCTCACCGGAGAGCTTGAAGCCGACGACCTTCGGGATGAGCATCGACACGGGCTGGCCGAGCATCGCGGCCTCGGCCTCGATGCCGCCGACGCCCCAGCCGAGCACGCCGAGGCCGTTCACCATCGTGGTGTGCGAGTCGGTTCCGACCAGGGTGTCCGGGTACGCGTAGGTCTCGCCGTCGAAGTCACGCGTGTAGGTGACCTTCGCCAGGTACTCGATGTTCACCTGGTGGACGATGCCGGTGCCCGGCGGGACGACCTTGAAGTCCTCGAACGCGGTCTGGCCCCAGCGGAGGAACTGGTAGCGCTCACCGTTCCGCTCGTACTCCAGGTCCGTGTTGCGCTGCAGGGCGTCCGTGCTGCCGAACAGGTCGGCGATGACGGAGTGGTCGATGACCATCTCGGCCGGGGACAGCGGGTTGATCTTGTTCGGGTCGCCGCCGATGTCCGCCATGGCCTCGCGCATGGTGGCGAGGTCGACGATGCACGGCACACCCGTGAAGTCCTGCATGACGACGCGTGCCGGCGAGAACTGGATCTCGGTGTCGGGTTCCGCGTCGGGCCGCCAGGAGCCGAGCGCCCGGATCTGTCCCTCGGTGACGTTCTTGCCGTCCTCGGTGCGGAGGAGGTTCTCGAGCAGCACCTTCAGGCTGTAGGGCAACTTCTCGTGCCCGGGAACCGAGTCGATCCGGTGGATCGCGTAGTCGACACCCCCAACCGACAGTGTGTCCTTCGAGCCGAAGCTATTGACTGCAGCCACCGTGCCGCCTCCCTACTGATCGGTTTGCCCTCATCCTCGCGGGCCGTGGACCGTCCCACCAGCAAGGCAAACCTAATCCCGAGGACGCGTGCGCGCCCTGCGAGAACTATCTTGATGTCGAGAGAACTCTACACCGGGGTGACGTCGTCGCGTCGGACGAACACGGTGCGGACCAGCAGCCAGGTCACCCAGAGCACCGCCGCGTACAGCGGCACGCCGAGGATGAGCTTCAGCCCGGCGAGCAGTTCGACCTGCGCCGTCAGGTACAGCGGGACCTCCACCGCGAGCCGGACCGCGAACAGCCCGACCCAGATCCAGGTGGCGACCGTCAGCACGCGGCGCTTGACGGGGTCGGCGCGCCAGTCGACGTGCGAGCCGTCCTCGTTCGCGGGCAGCAGGAAGCCGACGACGAGTCCGATCAGCGGCCAGCGGATCGCCAGCGTGATCAGCAGCCCGACGAGCCAGACGGCGTTGATGACGATCCCGGGGATGAAGTTGCTCTCCGCGCGTCCGGTGATGAGCGCCAGGCCGGCTGAGACCGCGACGCCGAGGATGCCCGCGAACGACATCGTCACCGACTGCCGCTGCAGCAGCCGGAGCACCACGAAGACGAGCCCGACGGCCACCGGGATCACGACGCTCGGCACGAGCTCCTTCGTGATCGCGTAGACGACCAGGAACGCGAACCCGGGCAGCACCGACTCGGCGAGCCCGCGCACCCCGCCGACCGCGCCGAGCAGCGCCCGGCCGGACGGTGCCTCACCGGGTGCCACGCGGGCGATCCCGGCGTTCTGCACGGCGTCACGGAACTGCGCGGAGAACGACGGCGCCACCGAGGGCTCAGCAGCCGGCGCAACGGGGTCGGAGCCAGCCGTCTCGGGTCGTGGGGTGTCGTCGTGGTCCGGCACCGTGCCTCCAGGCGGGGTTGGTCGTCAGTCGGTCAGATCGCGGTCTGCGTCGACTTGGGCATGTGCAGCGGGATGAGGTCGCGCGGCGGCATCGGCGTCGTGCCGCGCACGACGACGACGCTGCGGAACAGCTCCTCGATCTCGCTCGCGTCGTCGGGCTGCTCGGCGGCCTTGCCGGCGATCACGCCGCGCAGGAACCAGCGCGGGCCGTCGACGCCGACGAAACGGGCCGGACGGGAGCCCGCGGTGCCGCCGTCGCCGTCCACGGCGACCGGGACGGACGCGCGGAGCTCGGGGCCGAACGGGCCGTCGACCTCGGTCACGACACCGCCCTGGCGCTCGATCTGCTCGGCGATCTGGGCGCGGATCTCGTGCCACAGGCCGGTGGACCGGGGTGCCGCGAACGGCTGGACCTGCAGCGTGGACTCGTCGTAGTCGAGCCCGACCGCGACGACGCGCTGCGAGCCCTCCTCGACCTCGAGGCGCAGGTGCAGGCCCTCGCGCGGGAGCACCTTCACCCCGCCCAGGTCGACGTAGGGGCGGACCAGGTTCGCCTCGGTCTCGTCGTGGGGGCCGTTCTCGGCCCGGTCCTCCGGAGCGGACTTGTCCGTCGGGGCGACCGCGTCGACCTCGTCGAGGTCCGCGTCGGCATCCGTCGCGATGTCGACCTCGGGGGACGTGTCCGCGACCTCGATGTCGTCGGCGACGGCGTCCGCCACCTCGACCTCGTCCCGCTTGCGTCGGCCGAACTTCATGCGCGCGTTCCTTCCTGAGCGTCTGCGGCGGCACCGGTCACGGCGTCGCTCCGGTCACCGTAGCCCGACGAGCCGAACCCGCCCTGTCCGCGGACGCTGTCCGGCAGGTCGTCGACCCGGGTGTAGGTCACCTGCGGGACCGGCATCACGATCAGCTGGGCGATGCGGTCGCCGACGTGCACCTCGTACGGTTCCGTCTGGTCGGTGTTGAGCAGGGCGACCTTGATCTCCCCGCGGTAGCCGGAGTCGACGGTGCCGGGGCTGTTCACGATCGTGATGCCGTGCTTCGCCGCCAGGCCGCTCCGCGGGACAACGAACGCGGCGTAGCCCTCGGGCAGCGCGATGCGCAGCCCCGTGGCGGCCAGGTGTCGCTCCCCCGGCTGCAGCACGAAGGCCTCGGTGGAGACGAGATCGGCACCCGCGTCGCCGGGGTGGGCGTGGCCGGGAGCGTGCTCCCCGGTCCAGAGGACGTCGACTGGTTCGGTCACGTGACGAGGGTAGTGCAGCCGTGACCGTTCCGTGACCTCGCTCGCTCGTGATCGAATGGACCCGTGACCCTGTACCGCGAACGACTCTGGGCCCCGCCCGCCCTCTACCTGGCGACGGCGCTCGTCATCCCCGCCACCCTGCTCGTCTTCCTCCCCATCAGCGTCCTGGCCGGCGTCCTCGTGGCGATCGGGATGGAGCTCGGGGTCCTGGTCCTCCTGTGGGCACTCGCACCCACCGTCGAGGTCACCGACACCGAGTTCCGCGCGGGCAAGGCCCACCTCCCCCGCACGCTCGTCGGCACGACCGAGGCGTTCGAGGGCGCAGCGGCCACCGAGCAGCGCGGGCCGGCACTCGACGCCCGCGCCTGGACCCTCTTCCGCGGCTACGTCCGCGGGGTCGTCAAGGTCGAGGTGCGCGACGACGCGGACCCGACGCCCTACTGGCTGGTCAGCGTCCGGCACCCGGGCAAGGTCGTCGAGGCGCTGCGTTCCTGACGGACCACGGTCCACGGTCCACGGTCCACGGGCCACGGCCTGGAGGCGCGGCTCGGCCCCGCCTCGCAGCACACGACGAAGGCCCCGCATCCCTGGAGGATGCGGGGCCTTCGCTGATCGTTGCGTCGAGAGCGACGCGGCTGTGCTCGCTAGAGCGAAGCGCACTCCGCGCAGACCGGTCCGAGCTTCGACTCGTGGTCGAGCTGGGAGCGGTGCTTCACGAGGAAGCACTCGACGCAGGTGAACTCATCGACCTGCGGGGGCAGCACCACGACGTCGAGGTCGACGTCGCTGAGGTCCTGCCCGGCGAGTTCGAAGCTGCCGGGGTTGTCGGAATCATCGTCGACGACCCCCGACATCTTGTCGGGAACGCGCTCCTTGAGGGCCTCGATCGACTCTGAGTCAGAGTTGTCGTCGGTCTTCCGGGGGGCGTCGTAATCGGTGGCCATGCCCATCCATTTCTCGTATCGAGAGGTCGTCGCCGGGTGATCGGCGGCGACAGTTTGCACCACGCCCCGCCAGAGCGCAAACCGAGTGCTGCGGCGGGTCGTGCTGGCTGTGCAACCCACGACCGGAACCGGACATTCCCGACACCCGTTGCCGGAGCGCCGCCCGCCCGGGATCGGCCGTGCGGATGTCCGCGGCACGCCCGTGCGCCTCCCCGGAAACCGCCCGTCGTCCCTGCATACTCACGGGGTACGACAGCAGCACCGTACGCGACGCTGGGAAGGCGGAACCATGCAAGACGTGAGAGTCATCGGAGTCGAGTCCGGCGCACTCCTCCTGGCGACCGACGGCGGCACCGAGTTCCGGTTGCCCGTCACGTCGTCGCTGGCAGGCCAGGTGCGCCAGGCGAACCCCGACGCCGGTCCGCAGAAGCGGGTCTCCCCCAAGGACGTCCAGGCGCGCATCCGTGGTGGCGCCGACGCCGCCGACGTGGCCGCCGCGCTCGACGTCGACGTCGAGTACGTCCGCCGCTTCGAGGGCCCGGTCCTCGCCGAGCGTGCCTTCATCCTCGACGCCTCGCACCGCGTGCCGGTCACCCCGGTCGACGACGAGGCCCCCGACACCTTCGGCCCCGCGATCACCGCGAAGCTCGAGGCCGGCGAGGCCACCGCGATCACCTGGGGCTCCTGGAAGCACCCGGAGAGCGGCTGGCAGGTCCGCGTCCGCTACACCGCTGGCGAGGTCGAGCACGACGCCCAGTGGCACTTCGACCCCAAGACCTCGACCCTCGTACCGGACAACGGCGACGCGCACCGGCTGTCGCACACCGACGACGAGGGCATCGCCCCGCGTCTGCGTGCGGTCGAGTTCGAGCAGCAGGACGACGACGGCACCCGCTTCGACTCCGGCGCCTTCCGCGTCGACGAGCCGGAGCAGCCGGCCGCGGAGCCCGAGCCGTCCCAGCACGCGCCGCTCCGTGCACCGCTGCCCCGCATCGGCCAGGCCGCCGTGGAAGAGCGTGCTCCCGGCAACGAGACCGCCGACCTGCTCGAGGCGCTCCGCCGTCGCCGCGGTGAGCGCGAAGCCGCGTCCTTCGGCGAGCAGCGCGACGAGTCCGCCCGCGGCACGTCCATCAGCGTCGTCGACATCCCGCTGCAGGGCTTCGAGGACGGCGGCGCGCACGACACCGCACCGCAGTCGACCGACACCCGCCCGGCCTCGGCGCCCGAGCCCGAGAGCCGTGGCGAACGCAAGAAGCGCAACCGCCGCTCGATGCCGAGCTGGGACGAGATCGTCTTCGGCACCCGCCCGGACGACGACCCCGCCTGATCGGCACGCACACCGGCCGTCGGCACTGCCCCTCGTGAGCACTGACGCCCCTGGTGGGCACCGACGCTCCTAGTGGGCGAACGCGCCGGCGAGCCGGAGCGGCACGATCGTCTCCTCGTCGGTCATCGCCCCGTGCTGGCCGATCATGCGCTTCGGCGTCTCGTCCTCGCGCAGGGCACGGTCGTCGTTGAACGCCCACGAGCCGCGCGCCACGACGAGCACGTCGCCGATGCGCGGCAGCACCTGGTCGGACACCTGCCCGAACCACCCGGCCTCGATCGCCTCGGCACGGCTGGCGACGGAGGCCTTCTTGCCGTAGCGGGCCCGGAACGCGCCGACGAGGGCTCGGACGTCGGTACCGGGTGCGACGGTGAGCTGGCGGCAGCGCGGGTCGCCCGCGACGCCGACGACGTCGGTGAGCAGCAGCGGGTCGATGGCGATGTTCGCGTGGTCCGGCACGTCGAGCACACCGTGGTCCGCCGTCACCAGGACCCCCACGTCGTCGGCGGTCCGCGCATCGAGGCGGGCGAGTTCCCCGTCGAGCAGCTCGAGGGCGGCCGTCCACCGGTCGGACTGCCAGCCGTACTTGTGCCCGATCGAGTCGAGCTCCGGCACGTACAGGTAGACGAGCGAGCGGCCGGTGGCGGTCTCGGCCAGTGCGGCATCGACACGCTGCGGGATGGTGTCCGCCGACACGTACCGGGCGCCGCCGAGCACGTTCGCGGTCATCCCGGACGAGCGGTACCGGTCCGGCCCGACGACGACGGGGTCGAGCCCGAGCTCCGCGGCCCGGGTGAACAGGGTCTGCGTCAGGAACCAGTCCGCGGGCACCTCGGTGTCCCAGCCGCCGAGCAGGTTCATCACGGCACCGGTGTCCGGGTTCCAGCCGCTGTACCCGACGACGCCGTGGGTGCCGGGCGACCGGCCCGTGGTCAGGGTGCTCAGCGCCGCCGCGGTCGTCGTCGGGAACCCGCTCCGGAGCTTCTTCGCGGTGCCGGTGCCCTTCGCACCGGTCAGCCAGCGGGCGTGCCCGGCGCGCGCCGCCAGCGCGGCGGAACCGAGGCCGTCGACCAGCACGACGATCGCCGAGCGGGCGGGGCGGAGGGCGATCCGGGCCTCCAGGCCGTCGTTCCGCAACCACGCGTCGTCCGCAGCGCCGAGCGCCACGAGGCAACTCGGGAAGACGTCGGCGAGGTTCGCGACGGCGTCGGGGGCCGTCGGTACGCTTGTTCCCATCCCACGAGTCTCCCAGACGACTCCGGTTCTCCAGAAAGGTGCCATGGCACGCACGGACGTAGTCGGCCTGCCCGACGGTGAGCGCATCGAGGACGTCGACGTCTCCGAGGAGATGCAGGGCTCCTTCCTCGAGTACGCGTACTCCGTCATCTACTCGCGGGCACTGCCCGACGCCCGCGACGGCCTGAAGCCGGTGCAGCGTCGCATCCTGTACCAGATGGCCGAGATGGGGCTGCGGCCCGACCGCGGACACGTCAAGAGCGCTCGCGTCACCGGCGAGGTGATGGGCAAGCTGCACCCGCACGGCGACGGCGCGATCTACGACGCGCTGGTCCGCATGGCCCAGCCGTTCACGATGCGCGTGCCGCTCGTCGACGGTCACGGCAACTTCGGCTCGCTCGACGACGGCCCCGCTGCCGCCCGGTACACCGAGGCCAGGCTCGCCGAACCGTCGATGGCGATGACCGAGGGCCTGGGCGAGGACGTCGTCGACTTCGTCCCGAACTACGACAACCAGATCATGCAGCCGGGCGTGCTGCCGGCGGCGTTCCCGAACCTGCTCGTCAACGGCGCCTCCGGCATCGCGGTCGGCATGGCGACGAACATGGCGCCGCACAACCTCGGCGAAGTGGTCGAGGCCGCGAAGCACCTGCTCATGAACCCGCAGGCCAGCCTCGAAGAGCTCATGGAGTTCGTGCCCGGCCCCGACCTGCCGTCCGGCGGCACGATCGTCGGCCTCTCCGGGGTCCGCGACGCCTACGCCACCGGCCGCGGTTCGTTCCGCACCCGGGCGAAGGTGAGCGTCGAGAACCTCACCCCGCGCAAGGTCGGGCTCGTCGTCACCGAGCTGCCCTACCTGGTCGGCCCCGAGCGTGTGATCGAGAAGATCAAGGACGGCGTCCAGTCCAAGAAGCTCGTCGGCATCTCCGACGTCAACGACCTGACCGACCGCAACCACGGGCTCCGGCTCGTCATCGGCATCAAGAGCGGCTTCAACCCCACCGCCGTGCTCGAGCAGCTCTACAAGCACACCCCGCTCGAGGACGGCTTCGGCATCAACAACGTCGCGCTGGTCGGCGGGTCACCGCGCACCCTCGGGCTCCGCGAGCTGCTCGACGTCTACGTGCAGCACCGCCTCGACGTCGTCACCCGGCGGTCGCAGTACCGGCTGGCACGACGCAAGGAACGGCTGCACCTGGTCGAGGGCCTGCTCATCGCGATCCTCGACATCGACGAGGTCATCCAGGTCATCCGCACCTCCGACGACTCCGAGGCAGCGCGCAACCGCCTGCGCGACGTCTTCGACCTGTCCGAGGTACAGGCCGAGTACATCCTCGAGCTGCGCCTGCGCCGCCTGACGAAGTTCTCGCGGATGGAGCTCGAGGCCGAGCGCGACCAGCTGCTCGCCGACATCGCCGCCCTCGAGGAACTGCTGGCGTCCGACGAACGGCTCCGCGCGCAGGTCGCCCTCGAGCTCACCGAGGTGTCCGACAAGTTCGCGACCCCGCGCCGCACCCTGCTCACCGAGGCCGACGCCCCGGTGAAGGGCGGTCGGAAGGCCGCGGTCGACCCGGAGTCGCTGCAGATCGCCGACTCGCCCTGCCGCGTGCTGCTCTCCACCACCGGACGGCTCATCCGCGTCGACATCCCGACGTCGGAGCTCGGCATCGTCCGCGTGCCGAAGCGCTCGAAGCACGACGCCGTCCGCTCCGCCGTGGTGAGCACGGTGCGGGGGCAGATCGGCGCGATCACCTCGACCGGTCGTGTCCTCCGGCTCTCCCCCGTCGACGTCCCCGCCGTACCGCCCGCCGCGGTCCGGCTCGACGCCGGCGTCCGGGTCACCGACTTCCTGGCGCTCACCAAGGGCGAGACCGTCGTGGCGATCGTCGACCTGTCCGGCGCGTCCTCGGACTCGCTGGCGATCGGCACCGCACACGGCGTCGTGAAGCGCGTCGTCCCGGGCGCCTGGCCGGACAAGCCCGAGTTCGTCGCCATCGGCCTGAAGCCCGGCGACCACGTAGTCGGCGCTGCCCAGGCCCCGGAGTCCGACGACCTCGTGTTCATCAGCTCGAACGCGCAGCTGCTGCGGTTCCCGGCGTCCGTCGTCCGGGCGCAGGGGCTGCCCGCGGGTGGCGTGGCCGGCATGGCCCTGGCCGACGGCGCCTCGGTGATCTGGTTCGGCTCGGTCGCCCGCTCCGACGACGCCGTGGTCGCCACGGTGTCCACCACCTCGACCGCACTGCCCGGCACCGACGCCGGCCGCGCCAAGGTCTCCGCCCTGTCGGAGTTCCCGGCGAAGGGCCGCGCCACCCAGGGTGTCCGGGCGCACGCGTTCCTGAAGGGCGAGGACGGGCTCACCGTGGGCTGGGCCGGCATCGCGCCGCCGCACGCCGTCGGCACGGATGGCGCCGCACGGACCCTGCCCGACTGGCTGTCGAAGCGTGACGGGTCGGGTGCCCCGCTCGAGGCGGTCATCGGCTCGATCGGTGGCAGCGCTGCGACGCTCGACGGCACCGCCGGCGAGGCGTAGGCGCGCACTGGTTTCGCGCCTGGCGACACCTCACGCCCGTGGGGATGCGTGAGGTGTCGCCCAGCGCGTGAGAACGCAGGGCACACCGGCCTGGAGGCGCGGGGCGGCCCCGCCACGGTCCTCCCGTCCGCCATCGCGGAAGCGACAGAACCCCGCCGACGTTCGGCGGGGTTCTGTCGCTCTTGCGCCATGGACCGTGCGCGTCGGCCGAGCGGTGTCGCTTTCGCGACGCGCTACGCGTCGATGCGGTCGCGGTCCAGGCCCTCGCCGGCCAGGATGAACTCCTTGCGCGGCGCGACGTCGTTGCCCATGAGCAGCTCGAACACCTTCGCGGCACCCTCGGCATGGGTCACGTTCACCCGGCGCAGGGTGCGGTGCGCGCGGTCCATCGTGGTCTCCGCCAGCTGGTCGGCGTCCATCTCACCAAGGCCCTTGTACCGCTGGATCGGCTCCTGGTACTTCTTGCCCGTCGTCTCGAGCTTCTTCAGCACCGTCTGCAGCTCCTGTTCGGAGTACGTGTACAGCGTGTCGTTCGGCTTGCCGCGGTTCACCACGACGACCCGGTGCAGCGGCGGCACGGCGGCGAAGACCCGGCCCTGCTCGATCATCGGCCGCATGTACCGGAAGAACAGCGTCAGCAGCAGCGTGCGGATGTGGGCGCCGTCGACGTCGGCGTCCGACATGATGATGATCTTGCCGTAGCGGGCCTGGTCGATGTCGAACGTGCGGCCGGAACCGGCGCCGATGACCTGGATGATCGACGCGCACTCGACGTTCGAGAGCATGTCCGACACGGACGCCTTCTGCACGTTCAGGATCTTGCCGCGGATCGGCAGCAGCGCCTGGTACTCGCTGTTGCGGGCGAGCTTCGCGGTGCCCAGCGCCGAGTCGCCCTCGACGATGAAGAGCTCCGTGCCCTCGGTCTCCTGCGAGCGGCAGTCGGCGAGCTTCGTCGGCAGCGAGGAGTTCTCGAGCGCGTTCTTGCGGCGCTGCGTCTCCTTGTGTGCCCGCGCCGAGATGCGGGTCTTCATCTCGGACACGACCTTCTCGAGCAGGGCGGCCGACTGTGCCTTCTCGGTGCGCTGCGTCGAGGTGAGGATCTCGGTGATGCGCTTCGACACGACCTGGTCGACGATCTTGCGGACCGCCGGGGTGCCGAGGATCTCCTTCGTCTGTCCTTCGAACTGCGGCTCGGGCAGGCGCACGGTCAGCACGGCGGTCATGCCGGCGAGGACGTCGTCCTTGTCGAGCTTGTCCTGCCCGACCTTGAGCTTGCGGGCGTTCGCCTCGACCTGGGCACGGACCGCCTTGACGACGCCCGACTCGAACCCGGCCTGGTGGGTGCCGCCCTTCGGCGTCGCGATGATGTTGACGAAGCTGCGGAACACGGTCTCGTAGCCACTGCCCCAGCGGAGCGCCAGGTCGACCTCGCACTCGCGCTCGACCGAGGTGGAGACCATGTGGCCCTTGTCGTCGAGCATCGGCACGGTCTCGGTGAAGGTTCCAGTGCCCTGCACGCGCCAGACGTCGGTGAGGGGGCTGTCGACGGCGAGGTGCTCGACGAACTCGCCGATGCCACCCTCGTACCGGAAGCGCTCCACCACCGGCCCCGCGGCCACGGTGGTGCCCGTCGCCTCGGCCCGGGCGGCAGCGGCGTCGATCGAAGCCGCGCGCTCGTCGGTGATGGTGATGCCGAGCCCGGGCACGAGGAATGCGGTCTGCCGTGCACGGGTGACCAGGTCGTCGGTGCTGAACCGGGCGTCGGCGGTGAAGATCTGGCGGTCCGCCCAGTACCGGATCCGGGAGCCGGTGACGCCCTTCTTGACCTTGCCCACCACACGCAGTTCGCTGCCGGAGGTGAAGGGCGCGAACGGAGCGTCCGGGCCGATGCCCTTGCTGTCGTCGAAGATGCCGGGCTCGCCGCGGTGGAACGACATGGCGTAGGTCTTGCCGCCCCGGTCGACCTCGACGTCGAGGCGCTCTGACAGCGCGTTCACGACCGAGGCGCCGACACCGTGCAGGCCGCCCGAGGCCGCATACGACCCCGAGCCGAACTTGCCGCCGGCGTGCAGCTTGGTGAACACGACCTCGACGCCGGTGAGGCCGGTCTTCGGTTCGACGTCGACGGGGATGCCGCGGGCGGTGTCACGGACCTCGACCGAGCCATCGGCGTGCAGCACGACACCGATCTCGTCACCGTGTCCCGCGAGTGCTTCGTCGACCGAGTTGTCGATGATCTCCCACAGGCAGTGCATGAGGCCCCGGGAGTCCGTCGAGCCGATGTACATGCCCGGCCGCTTCCGGACCGCCTCGAGCCCTTCGAGGACGGAGAGATGGCGTGCGGAGTAGTCGGAGCTCACCGTCGGAGTTTACCGAGCGGCACCGACAGCACCGTGTGGACACTCGCACTGGGGCCAAGCGATCCGCGCTGAGCGAAACAGGCCCCGACAATGCGTCGCTCTCAGGCATCACGTGTTGAAATGGTGCAACCACCCGGCACCACCTGCGATCCGTGAGGAGCACAGCAATGACCCAGACCGTGCAGGACCCCTCCATCGACGAAGTCAGCAACCACCAGCTGACCGCCGCCGACCGTTGCGACAGCTGCGGGGCGCAGGCCTACATCCGAGCCACCATGTCGAGCGGCGAGCTCTACTTCTGCGCCCACCACGGCGCCGAGTTCAAGGACAAGCTCGCGGCGACCGCCATCGAGTGGCACGACGAGAGCAGCCGACTCTACGAGTCGAAGTAGTCGCGACCGACACAAAGACAGGAGGCGCGGTGCCAGCTGGCACCGCGCCTCCTGTCTGTCTGCAGCCCGGTTCAGAACTCGCGGTTCAGCGACCAGGCCACCCCGCGGTAGCTGTTCGGCCCCCAGATGCCGTCGATCGGCCCGCT
Organism: Curtobacterium sp. MCLR17_040; assembly: GCF_003234735.1. Taxonomy (NCBI): domain Bacteria; kingdom Bacillati; phylum Actinomycetota; class Actinomycetes; order Micrococcales; family Microbacteriaceae; genus Curtobacterium; species Curtobacterium sp. MCLR17_040. The sequence goes on from NZ_QKTE01000019.1 coordinate 24,881, forward strand.
GTACCTGCCGTGGGCGGCCGCCCATCGCTGCAGTGCCCGGATGATCTCGGGGCTCTGCCAGTTGTGGAGGTCGCCTGCACGGAAGTACCCGCCCTTCGCGAGCTGCTCGGAGACACCCGTCCAGGAGTTCGGACCCATGATCCCGTCGATCGGTCCCTTGTAGCCGTAGTACCCCGCCATGCTGCCGAGGCACTGCAGCCGCTTGTAGAAGATCGGCCCCGGGACGCCGTCCGACTCGGTCGTGGTCGTCGGCACCGAACTGCAGGCCGAACTGATGCGGGGCGTCGCGGCCTCAGCCGGAGCTGTCTGGACGACGGCAGCGGCAGTGGTGATCGCCACGACGAGTGCGCCGACCAGGGCGAGGACGGATTTGTTGGTGAGCATGAAGCCTCCTTTGTCGGCTTCCAACATTTCACATCTCGCACACGAGCGGACCGGCTTGGCAATTGTTGCCACTCATCAGAGACGACGAAGGCCGGGCCCCCTCGGGACCCGGCCTTCGTCTTCGTGCGTCAGGCGATGCGCTTGAACGCCTTGTCGACGTAACGGTCGACCGTGGCGCGCGCTTCAAGTGCGTAGCGGTCGATGGTCGCCGTCTGCTCCGCGTCCGGCGCGTACTCGCGGCCCAGCCGTGCGGTGGCCGCGGCGAGGACACCGTCGGTCAGCTGCGGGTTGAGCGGCAGGACCGGACCCTGGGTGTGCGTGCCGAAGGAGTTCCCGACGATCGCGCCCTCGACCGGGGAGCCGGCCTGGTTGCCGCCGCCGGAGACGACGTCGGCGAAGGGTGTGACCCCGGCTGCGAGCTCGATGCGGGTGGCGTGGTCCTCGAAGCCCGCGAGACGCTTCGGTGCTCCGGGGAGCAGCGGGTACCGGGTCTCGAGGACGAAGTAGTTCACGCGACGTTCGGCACCGCGGACTGCTCGAGCGTCGAACACGCCGAAGCCGGCGACCGGCGCGCCCTCGGTCGGCACGACCTCGTTCGTCGCGAGGTCGAACCCACCGCCGACGGCGAGCACCGGCACACCATCGGTCGCGAACGCACGGAGTGCTCCCCCGATGCGTGTGACGTCGTCGCCCAGGGAACGCATCGCGCTGAGCGGACCGTTGCCGATGACGACGACGTCCGCCGTGGTCGGCAGGTCGTCACCGGGCGCGTACTCGAGGACCTGGGTCTCGATGTCCGCGGCGGCCGCACGGCGGACCAGCGCCGCGACGTTGCCACGGTCGCCCGAGACGCCCATCTGCCGGGGGTAGACGTGCAGGATCGTCAGCCGATCGGCCGTCATGCGGTCTTCTCCATGTCCGGGTGGCCGAGGGCCTTGCGGGCGATCATCATGATCTCGTAGTTGACGATGAAGTTCTTCGTCCCGCGGGTCGTCGAGCCGAGCTGCTCCATGTGCTTGATAGCCGCTTCGACGTCGGGCTCGACCCGGCCGATGCGGACACCGGCGTGCTCGAGCGCGATCGCGATCTGCCACGCCTTGTCACCGGAGACGACGTCCACGTGGTCGAGCTTCGAGAAGTCGATGTCGTAGATCCAGGAGATGTCGGGCGTGCCCTCGTCGATCGCCATGAGGACCTGCTCGGGCTGGTCCGGCAGGGCGTCGAGGTTGAGCTGCAGGCTCGCGGCGTTCTTGAACATCGTGAACTCGGCGGACTCGCCCGCAATGGGCAGTCGCTCACCGCGGCCGTACGCGGGCTTCATCGTGCCGAAGGCCTTGGTCACGGCATCGGCGCGGAACTGCGCGCCGAGGGCCGCACTCGCCGTCGCGGTGGCTGCAGCGGCGTCGACCGCGTAGTGCAGGCCGCGGGCGGGCAGCCGGACCGGGATCTCGGCGCCGTCGAAACGGATCGTCGCGCCGTCGCCCGTGTGGGCCACGACCTCGGCGTCGGCAGTGTGCTGGGCACGGTCACCGGCGTCGAACGAGTCGGCGTTCTGCAGACCGTTCGGCGCTGCGGCGATGACCTCGTCGCTCGCACCGAACCGCAGGACACGCTGCCCGGGGGTACCGGAGTAGCCGTCGAGGAACTGGTCGTCGTGGTTCGTGATGACGTTCGCCGTCGACAGTGCGGCGGTGTCGAGCATCATCGTCGCCACGCGCTCGGTCTCGAAGAACCGGTACAGCTGGTCGACCTGCACGTTGAGCATCGTCACCGTCGAGGGCGACAGGATCCCGGCGAGCTCGACCGCGAAGGCCTCGTCGACCTCGAGGATGCCGATGTCTGCCTTCAGGCGACCGGTCAGCGAGACCTCGGACAGCAGGGCCGACGCGATGCCCTGCGGCAGGTTCGCGCCGGACGGGTTCGTGAAGACCCGCAGCCCGTGGGCACGCACGATGTCGGAGATCATGTGCGTGGTCGTCGACTTGCCGTTCGAGCCGAGCACGAAGACGACGCCGTTCGGGAACTGCTTCGTCACGTGCTGCAGGAAGTCCGGCACGAGCTTCAGGACGATGAACCCCGGGTAGGCGGACCCGCCGCCCCGCGCACGAGCGAGGGCACGGAGGATCCGCCCGATCAGGATCGGGATGAAGAAGCGCATGCCGGCTTACTCGAGGTAGTCGCGCAGCGACTGCGACCGCGACGGGTGGCGGAGCTTCGCCATCGTCTTGGACTCGATCTGACGGATGCGCTCACGCGTCACGCCGAACGTGTCACCGATCTGGTCGAGGGTCTTCGGCTGGCCGTCACCGAGGCCGAAGCGCATGCGGATCACGCCCGCCTCGCGCTCGGACAGGGAGTCGAGCAGGCTCTCGAGCTGCTTCTGCAGCATCGTGAAGCCCACCGCGTCGGCCGGCACGACCGCCTCGGTGTCCTCGATGAGGTCACCGAACTCCGAGTCGCCGTCCTCGCCCAGGGGCGTGTGCAGCGAGATCGGCTCGCGGCCGTACTTCTGGACCTCTACGACCTTCTCCGGGGTCATGTCGAGCTCGCGGGCGAGCTCTTCCGGAGTGGGTTCGCGACCGAGGTCCTGCAGCATCTGCCGCTGGACGCGGGCGAGCTTGTTGATGACCTCGACCATGTGCACCGGGATGCGGATGGTGCGGGCCTGGTCGGCCATGGCGCGGGTGATGGCCTGACGGATCCACCACGTCGCGTAGGTCGAGAACTTGAAGCCCTTGGTGTAGTCGAACTTCTCGACCGCACGGATCAGGCCCAGGTTGCCCTCCTGGATGAGGTCCAGGAACTGCATGCCACGACCGGTGTAGCGCTTCGCGAGCGAGACGACCAGGCGGAGGTTCGCACCGAGCAGGTGCGACTTCGCACGCTGACCGTCACGGGCGACCCAGCGCAGTTCACGCTCGGCGGGCTTCGAGAGCCCCGTCGCGTGCTGCAGCTTGTCCTCGGCGAACAGGCCGGCCTCGATGCGCATCGCGAGCTCGACCTCCTGCTCGGCGTTGAGCAGGGCGACCTTGCCGATCTGCTTCAGGTAGTCCTTCACCGGGTCGGCGGTGGCACCCGTGATGGTCGTCGAGTAGACCGGCGCCTCGTCGTCGTCGGTCTGCGAGATGACGAGCGCACCGGCGGCGACCGCGGCAGCGGCGTCCGGCTTGGCCGTCTTGTCGTCGGTGTCGTCGGCCTCGTCGGTCGGCTCCTCGACGGGCTCGTCGGAGGCGATCGCCTCGTCGACGGCGTCGGTCTTCTTCGCCTTGGGCGCCGCCTTCTTGGCGGGCGCCTTCTTGGCGGGGGCCTTCGTGGCGCGCTTCTTCGGCGCTGCGGTGCCCTCGGTGTCCGTGGCGTCCTCTGCCACAGCGCCCTCGGGCTCGGTGTCCTTCGTGGGATCGATCGTCGTGCTCCGGGCAGCCATGCGATCACCTCTCTCGTCGTGCCACGTTCGTGGGGTCGTGGCCTCCCTCGCCGCCCAGGTCCCGCGCCGCAGTCCCCCGCGTCGTACGAGTCCTACCGTTCCGGGCAGCACTAGGACCCATGTCAAGTCCCCCGAGTTCACCGGCGCACCGATGTGCTCCGACAGACAGGGGTCCCGAACGGGTCCGTGATCATTATTGCACGTGCCGCTTCCGCAGGCGTGCAACGAGTGCAACCCAGAGTGGTCCGACGCGTATTCCCTCTTCCGAGTGCAGCACCCGGCGGGTCCGACGGCGGGCGTGCAGGAGCATCCCGACGCCGAAACCGACCACGACGTACTGCACGGTGAGGGCGATCCGGAAGTTCTCCCAGGCGAACACCTCGGTGCCCGAAGCCCGCGCAGCGACGTCGAGGACGACGCCGATCAGGTACATCATCACGAAGGCCGCCAGGAACCCGCCGACGTTCACCACGCCGTTCGCCGAGCCGAGAGATCCGACCGGGTTGAAGGTCCGGGCGAAGTCGAAGCCGATCAGGGAACCGGGCCCACCGATCCCCATCGCGACGACGAGCAGCACGAGCAACCACGTCGGCGGGTGCCCGGGCCAGAGCAGGATCGCCGTCCAGAGCACCGCGAGCAGGACGACCACGCCGAGCACCAGGTTCGACCGGCGCATCGGGAACCGTGCGCAGAGCACACCGAGCACCGGGCCGGCGACGAACCCGACGACCACGATGATCGTGAGGAACCCGGCAGCTTCACCCGGGGAGTACCCGAGCCCCCGGAGCATCGGCACGCCCCACAGCAGCGAGAACACCGTGCCCGAGGACTGCGTGACGTAGTGCGACCAGAACCCGAGCTGCGTGCCCGGGCGTCGGAGCGCGTGCCCGAAGGTGCTGAACGCGGCGCCCCACGAGTGCGGCAGCGGGATGGTGTCCGTCCGCACCGGCACGGGACCGTTCCGCACGAAGACCGCGGCGAGCACGAGACCGACAGCGCTGGCCGCGGCCGCGACGCCGAACGCCGGGGTCCAGCCCACTGTGTGCAGCAGCACCGCGAACGGGAACGCCGAAAGGATCTGGCCGATCTGCCCGAGGTTGCCCGTCCACTGCGAGATCTGCGGCAGGATCCGGCCGCTGAACCACATCGGAACCAGGCGGATCACCGAGATGAAGGTCATGGCGTCACCGGCACCGACGAGCACCCGCCCCGCGATGGCCGGCCCGATCGACGGGGACACGGCGACGATCGCCTGTCCGACGACCAGCAGCGCGGCGCCGAGGAGCACCAGCCGGCGCGGGCCCACGCGGTCGAGTGCGATCCCCACCGGGATCTGCAGCCCCGCGTAGACGGCGATCTGCACGACGGCGAGAGTCGAGAGGACGGCGGCGGAGACGGCGAACCGGTCCTGCGCGTCGACACCGGACACCCCGAGCGAGGACCGCTGCACCACGGCGAGGACGTACGCGAGGACCGCGACGCCCCAGATCAGGAAGGCACGACGGGAGTTCACCGGACCAGGCTACCGACGCGTCCCCGCGTCGATGCGCGACGAGCGTCGTCGACGCGCGTCACGTCGTGCGGGCGACCGGAGGGCGGCCTGGAGGCGCGGTGCGGGGCCGCCACGGGCCTCCAGGCCGCCCTGTGGGGACGTCCGGATCCCGCGACGGTCAGTCGGTCGCGTCGCCCTGGGTGCGCCGGTCGGCGAGGAAGCGCTCGAGCTCGGCCGCGATGGCGTCGGCGGTCGGCACCTCGCCGTCGACGCCGGTGAGCGGCGATGCGACGGGGTTGCCCTCCATGTACGTGTCGTGCCGCTCCTCGAGCACGGAGACCAGGCGCTGCAGCTCGGGGTTGCCGGCCACCTGCTCCTCGACGCGGGTGAGGAACTCGCGACCCGACTCGCGCAGGGCGTCGGTCGGGAAGATGAGCCCGGTCGCGGCGGCGATGCCGGACAGGGCTGCGACGGCGGCGTCGGGGAACTCGGTGTCGGACAGGTAGTGCGGCACGAGCAGCACGAGCCCGGTGACCTGGGCACCAGTCTCGGCGAGGCGGTGCTCGACCAGGTGCAGGACGTTCGCCGGCGCCTGGGTCTCGGGCTTCCAGACGCTCATCTGCTCGACGAGGTCGGCCCGGGTGCCGGAGACGGTCAGGCTGATCGGACGGGTGTGCGGGACCGGCATCGGGATGGACTGCACCCACGTGGTGTCGGCGACCTGCAGGTCGGCGGCGAGCCCGGTGACGGCGCGGACGAAGCGGTTCCACTGGAAGTCCGGCTCGTAGCCCGACAGGAACAGGAACGGCTGGCCGATCTCGTCGCGCACCAGGTGCAGGGCCAGACGGGGCGGCTCGACGGCGCTGATGTGGTCGTGCTCGAAGGTGATGACCGGGCGACGGGCCCGCCAGTCGAGCAGCACGTCCGGGTCGAACTCGGCGACGAGTTCGGTGTCGAGGTCCTCGAGGATCGAGTTCGTCACCTGCGCCACGGCCGATCCGGCATCGGCGAAACCGGTCAGCCCGGCGATCAGGTGCAACCCTGCTGGCACGGTCGGGGCGTCCGCGTCGAACGTGTAGAGCTCCTCGGGGTGGTTCACCGTCCCCATGCTAGGCGGGGCCTCCGACGTCCCCGGTGCGCGACGACCACGCCGACAGCGAACAGGCCGTCGGTAGGGTTGGAGCATGGTCCGACCGACGCTCTCCACCACCAGTTCACCCCCCGAGACCACCACCGCCGACGTGCTCGTCGTCGGGGTCCGCCCGGGCTCGTCCGGCGAGGCCGACAGCCCCGCCGTGCTCGCCCCCACCGCCCTCGGCACGCTCGACGCCCTCGCCGGCCTCGACCTCGCCGCGATCGGGGTCACCGGCGCGAAGGACCAGCTCGTCCGCCTGCCCGCCACCGGCGTCGGTGCGAAGTCGGTCGCGCTGATCGGGCTCGGCTCCGCCACGGGTGCCGCGGCGATCCGCGCTGCGGCCGGCAGCGCCGTGCGACAGCTCCCCCGCGTCGACTCGATCACGCTCGCCCTGCCCACCGACTCCGCCGAGCTCGTCGACGCCGCCCTCGAGGGCGCGGCGCTCGGCGCCTACGCCTTCACCCGGCACAAGGGCACCGGCACCAAGGCCCCGGCCCGCGGTGACCAGCGCATCGAGGTCGTCGCCCCGGCCGACGTCGCAGCCGACGCCGCAGTGCGCCCCGCGATCGTCGCCGACGCCGCGTCGCTCGTGCGGGACCTCGTGAACACCGCCGCGGGCGACCTCGGGCCGCAGGACGTCGCCGACGTCGCGACCGGGTTCGCCTCGGACCTGCCGCTCACCGTCGAGGTCCTCGACGAGCAGGCGCTCGAGGAGCAGGGCTTCGGCGGCATCCTCGGTGTCGGCCGCGGTTCGGCGCGTCCCCCGCGCCTGGTCGTCGTCCGGTACGCGCCGGAGTCCGCCACGAAGCACCTCGCCCTCGTGGGCAAGGGCATCACCTTCGACTCGGGCGGCCTCTCGCTCAAGCCCGCGGCGTCGATGCTCGGCATGAAGACCGACATGACCGGTGCCGCCACGGTGCTCGCCGCGACCGTCGCCGCCGCCCGCCTGGGGCTGAACGTGCGCGTGACCGCGTGGCTCGCCCTCGCCGAGAACATGCCCTCCGGCACCGCGACCCGCCCGGGCGACGTCCTGACGCTGAAGAACGGCACCACGGTCGAGGTCACGAACACCGACGCCGAGGGCCGCCTGGTGCTCGGCGACGGGATGGCCGCCGCGTCGCTCGAGCAGCCCGACGCGCTCGTCGACGTCGCCACGCTGACCGGCGCCCAGGTCGTCGCGCTCGGCGACCGCACCACCGGCCTGATGGGCAGCGACGACCTCGTCGCGAAGGTCCGCGCCGTCGCCGAGGGCGTCTCGGAGCCGATCTGGCCGATGCCGCTGCCCGAGGAGCTCGAGGCCCGGCTGTCCAGCGACGTCGCCGACATCGTCAACGCCACGGTCGGCAACCCGGCCGGTGGCATGCTGCTCGCGGGCAAGTTCCTCGAGCGCTTCGCCGGCGAGGGTGTCCCCTGGGCGCACCTCGACATCGCGGGTCCGTCGGAGAACAAGGGCGGCGGGTACGCCTGGTTGGGCAAGGGTGCGACGGGCGTGATGGTCCGGACGCTCATCGCTCTCGCAGAAGACCTCCAGTCCGAGTAGTAGGTTTGGTACCGGTGGGAACGGCGCACCGACGCGCCTCCCACCGGTACTGCACGGGACGGGACCGGAACCACGCGGTCCGACCGTCGGACGCCGCCCTCCGCGGTGTCCACGTAGGGCCCGATCGGCCCGACACGCACGAGGGAGTTGCACCAGGTGACGGAACAGACTTACGACGTCGTTGTCCTCGGTGGCGGGAGTGGTGGGTACGCCGCTGCGCTCCGGGCCGCCGAACTCGGCATGAGCGTCGCGCTCATCGAGGGCGACAAGCTCGGAGGGACGTGCCTGCACCGCGGCTGCATCCCGACGAAGGCACTGCTGCACGCGGCCGAGGTCGCCGACGCGACGCGCGACGCCGAGAAGTACGGCGTGGTCGCGGAGTTCGCCGGTGTCGACGTGCCCAAGGTCATCGACTACCAGCAGGGCATCATCAACTCCAAGTACAAGGGCCTGCAGGGTCTGATCAAGGCCCGCGGCATCACCGTGGTCGAGGGCTGGGGTCGTCTGACCTCGCAGAACACCGTGCAGGTCGGCGACCAGACCGTCACCGGCAAGAACATCGTGCTCGCGACCGGCTCCTACTCGAAGTCCCTGCCCGGGCTCGAGATCGGCGGCCGCGTGATCACCAGCGAGACCGCACTCCGCATGGACTACGTCCCGAACAAGGTCGTCATCCTGGGCGGCGGCGTCATCGGCGTCGAGTTCGCCAGCGTCTGGAAGTCCTTCGGGGCCGAGGTCACCATCGTCGAGGGCCTGCCGCACCTGGTCCCCGCCGAGGACGAGTCGATGTCGAAGCAGCTCGAGCGTGCGTTCCGCAAGCGCGGCATCGAGTTCTCGCTCGGTGTCCGGTTCCAGGGCGTCGAGCAGCACGAGAACGGCGTCGTCGTCACGCTGGAGGACGGCAAGACCTTCGACGGTGACGTCCTGCTCGTCGCCGTCGGCCGTGGCCCGGTCACGCAGAACGTCGGCTACGACGAGGTCGGCGTGGCGATGGACCGCGGGTTCGTCACCACGAACGAACGTCTCGCCACGAACATCCCGAACGTCTACGCCGTCGGCGACATCGTCCCCGGTCTGCAGCTCGCGCACCGCGGCTTCCAGCAGGGCATCTTCGTCGCCGAGGAGATCGCCGGCCTCAACCCGGTGGTCATCGAGGACAAGAACATCCCGAAGATCACCTACTCCGACCCCGAGGTCGCGTCGGTCGGGCTCTCGCAGGCCAAGGCCGAGGAGCAGTACGGCGCCGACAAGGTCGACTCGTACGAGTACAACCTGGCCGGCAACGGCAAGAGCCACATCATCGGGACCTCCGGCTCCGTCAAGGTCGTGCGCGTCGTGGACGGCCCCGTCGTCGGCGTCAGCATGATCGGTGCCCGCGTCGGCGAGCTCATCGGCGAAGCCCAGCTCGCCGTGAACTGGGAGGCCTACCCGGAGGACATCGCTCCCCTGGTGCACGGTCACCCGACCCAGAACGAAGCCCTCGGCGAGGCGTTCCTGCACCTCGCGGGCAAGCCGCTGCACGCGCTGTGACCGGCACCGGCCGCACTGTGACAATGACATCAACAACCACTGCAATCCCCCGCGAAGAGGAGTCCACCCGATGAGCGAATCCGTCAACCTCCCGGCGCTCGGCGAGAGCGTCACCGAGGGCACGGTGACCCGATGGCTGAAGAACGTCGGTGACCGGGTCGAGGTCGACGAGCCGCTGCTCGAGGTCTCGACCGACAAGGTCGACACCGAGATCCCGTCGCCGATCGCCGGCGTCGTCGAGGAGATCCTCGTTCCCGAGGACGAGACCGTCGAGGTCGGCACCGCCCTCGTGAAGATCGGTGACGGCTCCGGCTCGTCCGACGGCGGTTCGGACTCGTCCGACTCCGGCGCCGACGACGCGAACGCCGCCGCTGCCGACGCCGAGGAGCCCGAGGCCGCTCCGAGCACGGAGCAGGAGGCCGAGACCCCCGCACCCGAGCCCACCGAGCCCGAGCCGGCCCCCGCCGGCCAGACGCAGCCCGCCGCCCCGCAGGCACCGTCCGCCCCGCCCGCGGCAGCGCCGGTCCCGGCCGCCGCTCCGGTCCCGCCGCCCGCAGCCGCTCCGCCGGCAGCCGTGCCGGCCCAGGCCGCTCCGGCTCCGGCGTCCGCGCCGAGCACCACGGCCGCCGCAGCGGTGCCGAACCCCACGCAGGACGGCGCAGCCTCCGGCTACGTCACCCCGCTGGTGCGCAAGCTCGCCAACGAGCAGGGTGTGGACCTGTCCACGGTCACCGGGTCCGGTGTCGGGGGGCGCATCCGCAAGGAGGACGTCCTCGCCGCCGCCGCGAAGGCCCCGGCCGCCTCGGCAGCAGCAGCACCCGCCGCCGCGTCCGGCCCGTTCGTCGCCGAGGTCTCGCCGCTGCGCGGGACCCGCGAGAAGATGACCCGCCTGCGCAAGGTCGTCGCCGAGCGTGCCGTGCAGTCGATGACCTCGACCGCACAGCTCACGAGCGTCGTCGAGGTCGACGTCACGAAGGTGGCGCAGTTCCGCGACGCCCACAAGGCGGAGTTCCTCGAGAAGACCGGCTCGAAGCTCTCCTTCATGCCGTTCTTCGCCCTCGCGGCGTCCGAGGCGCTGAAGGCCCACCCGAAGATCAACTCCACGGTCGAGGGCGACGAGATCGTCTACCCGGAGTCCGAGAACGTCTCCATCGCGGTCGACACCGAGCGCGGCCTGCTGACCCCGGTCATCAAGGACGCGGCCTCGCTGGACCTGGCGCAGTTCTCGAAGTCCATCGCGGACCTCGCCGAGCGCACCCGGAACAACCAGCTCAAGCCCGACGAGCTGGCCGGCGGCACGTTCACGCTGACCAACACCGGTTCGCGTGGCGCGCTGTTCGACACCCCCGTGGTGTTCCTGCCGCAGTCGGCGATCCTCGGCACCGGCATCGTCACGAAGCGCCCGGCGGTCGTGAAGGTCGACGGCCAGGAGGCCATCGCCATCCGCTCGTTCGTCTACCTGGCGCTGTCGTACGACCACCGGATCATCGACGGTGCGGATGCCTCGCGGTACCTCGTCGCGGTGAAGAACCGTCTCGAAGAGGGCAACTTCGCCCCGAACCTCGGGTACTGATCCCAGCAGCACGGCCGACGGCCCCGGTTCCCCTCGTGGGAGCCGGGGCCGTCCCCGTTCACGGGCGGGTTCGGCGTCACCCGCCGCCGAGCAGGGTCAGGGCGGCGACCACCGACCCGACGGCGACGACGAGCCCCACGAGCACGCGGCGGAGCGGGAGCCGTCGGTCCGCTCCGAGTGGGATACCGTGCTCGACCACGTCCCGCAGGCGCCCGAGCAGTCCGTCCTGCCCGTCCGGTGTCGGCGGTTCGGCGAACACGAGGTCGCTCGGCACAGGGGTCCAGCGGAACGGCCGGGGCGCGGCGGTGCCGTGGACGACGTCGAGTGCCGTTCGTGCGCTCGGTCCGTCACCGTCGAGGGCGTCCTGCAGCGCGTCGAGCACCGGTTGCTGAGCGGGATCGGCCGGGTCGACGCGGTCCCACACCGTCCGGGCTGCGAGCACGAGGGTCCGGGTCGCGTCGGTCGAGTGCACGGTGCGCGTCGGGGGTGCGGTGCACGTCGGGGTCCTCGCGTTGGTTGGGTTCGTCGGGGTCATCGGGTTCGTCGGGGTCGCCGGGCTCGTCGCGTTCGTCGGGCGGTCGCAGAGCACGACGGCACCGGAGTCGTCCACCAGCACGTCGTCGATGCCGGCGGCACCGAGCAGGACCGCGCCGTCGTGCACCGCCACCAGGAGCTCCAGGAGCGGGACCGTCAGGGTCACCGCGACGCCGGTGGTCGGGGTGCCGAGCCGGTCGAGCGCCGCCACGAGCGGTGTGCCGGTCGGCCGGTCGAGGTCGACCACGAGATGCCCCGTCGGGGTCCGGCCGACCGCGGCCACCGGGACGAGGTGCCGCTCGGCGGCCGCGGAGCGGTCGGCGACCCAGGTGAGCACGTCGTGCTCGTTGCCGGTCGCGATCCAGCGATCCGGGTGGTCTTCGGTGCGAGTCTCCATGGTGACCAGCGTGGCGGTGGCGCGGCGGGCCTCCAGGCTCTCCCGCACCACCTGTGGACAAGACGTGTTCGCGCACAGCCGGACACGCGACGGTCTCCCCCGGCGCACGGAGGCCGTATCCTGTTCGCATGGCACGCAGCTCTTCCACAGACAAGAAGGCGAAGGAGCCGGGGCGTCTCAAGCAGATGTTCCAGGTCTTCCAGATGACCCGAAAGGCCGACCCGTCGTCGGTCTGGTGGTTCGCCCTCGCCTTCGTCGGCCCGGTCGTCCTCGGTGTCCTGCTGGCGCTGCTCCTGCCGGGGCAGAACTGGCTCGCGATCGTCCTGTGGATCGTCGCCGGTGTGCTGCTCGGTGTGCTGCTCTTCCTCATCGTGCTCGGTCGTCTGGCCGAACGCGCTGCGTACTCGCAGATCGAAGGCCAGCCCGGCGCCGTCGGTGCCGTGCTGTCGAACTCGCTCCGTCGCCAGTGGCGCTCGAGCGAGATGCCCGTCGCGGTGCACGGTCGCTCGCAGGCAGCGGTCTACCGCGCCGTGGGTCGCCCGGGTGTCGTCCTGATCACCGAGGGCCAGCGTGGCAACCTCAACCGCCAGGTCGACGAGGAGCGCCGCAAGGTGCAGCGCATCGTCCCGAACGTCGCCGTGCACGTGCTGCACGTGGGTGACGGCACCGGTGAGAGCCTGACGCTGCACAAGCTGCCCCGTGCCATGAACAAGCTCAAGAAGTCACTCAACCGCAACGAGGTCCTGGCGGTCGCGAACCGTCTCGACTCGCTGACGCAGAGCCCCGCGGCCTCGATCCCGAAGGGCATGGACCCGATGCGGGCTCGCGCCGGACGGCCGCGCTGACCCAGGCTCCACATACACGAGAACGCCCCCGACCAGATCTGGTCGGGGGCGTTCTCGTGCGTGTAGGCCGCGGGGGCGGGGGTGTTCGCGAAGCACGCACCGTGCGACCTTCGCTGAACCGTGCGAGGTCGTCGGCTCGGTGCGGGACTCCGACGGCGCACGGGGCAGGCAAGCTCGCACCCGGTGAGCAACCTCGCACGGTGCGAGGGCGAGCGGCGGAGGCCCGGCGCGCAACCTCGCACGGTGCGAGGCGATCGGCACCGGCCCTGAACCGTGCGAGGTTGTCGGCTCGGTGCGAGACTCCGACGGCGCACGGGGCGGGCAAACTCGCACCCGATGAGCAACCCCGCACGGTGCGAGGGCGAGCGGCGCATGCCCGTCGCGCAACCTCGCACGGTGCGACGGCAAGCGGCTGAGCCCTGCATGGTGCGCGGTTGCGTACTCGGTGCGAAGGGACGGAGCACGCATGGAGTACGCAACCTCGCACCCGACGAGCAACCTTGCACGGTGCCGACGGCCACCGCCCGCGCGCCGCACCAGCCGACCAGCCGAGCCCCGGCTCAGCGGCGGACGAGCACCGTCCCCGCGATGCGGTCGTGCGCACCCCGGCTGTCGCGGTCGATGATGAGCGCCGGGACCACCAGGCAGAGCAGCACCGTCCGGAGGATCGGCCGCCACACCCCCACGTAGCCCCCGCGCATCGGGACGACCCGCAACCCGACGCAGATGTGCCCGAACGACCCGGACAGCAGGCAGATGAACACGATCTGCAGCACGGCGAAGATGGCGATCTGCACCCAGGAGTGCGCGATGTCGCCCGAACCGTTCACCGGCGACCAGACCCCGGTGACGTAGGCGACCAGGTCAGCAAGTGCGCCGTCGATCAGCAGCGCGACGACCCGCCGCCCGATCCGCCCGACACTCCGGGGCCCGGACTCGGGCAGACCGAGGTCCTTGCCCGGCCATCCGTCCGGGTGCTCGGAGGGCGCGGACGGACTGGGAGTGCTGCGGGCCATGGTCCCCAGCGTAGGCGACAGCCCGGGCGTAACACGCCCGAAACAAACCAGTCATGTCCGGGAAACCCCGTGTCAATAGCCTCGTCGGAGGTGCCTTGACCGGTGCCTCCGACATCACCCAACCCATTGGAGATCGGCCCCATGTTCAGCGATTCCTCCGAGGTCCTGGCCTTCATCAAGGACACCGACGTCAAGTTCCTCGACATCCGCTTCACGGACCTGCCCGGTGTGCAGCAGCACTTCAACATCCCGGCATCCACCGTCGACGAGGACTTCTTCTCGGTCGGCCAGCTGTTCGACGGCTCCTCCATCCGCGGCTTCGCGTCGATCCACGAGTCCGACATGCAGCTGATCCCCGATGTCACCACGGCGTACGTCGACCAGTTCCGCGCCGAGCGCACGCTCATCATGATCTTCGACATCTACAACCCGCGGAACGGCGAGATCTACGGCCGCGACCCGCGCCAGGTGGCGAAGAAGGCCGAGAAGTACCTCGCGTCGACGGGCATCGCGGACACCGCGTTCTTCGCCCCCGAGGCCGAGTTCTACATCTTCGACGACGTCCGCTACTCGGTCACGCAGAACGAGTCCTTCTACGCGGTCGACTCCGAAGAGGGCGCCTGGAACACCGGTCGTGACGAAGAGGGCGGCAACCTCGCCAACAAGACCCCGTACAAGGGCGGCTACTTCCCCGTGTCGCCGGTCGACAAGACCGCCGACCTGCGCGACGACATCACCCTCAAGCTGATCGACGCGGGCTTCGAGCTCGAGCGCTCGCACCACGAGGTGGGCACCGGCGGCCAGCAGGAGATCAACTACAAGTTCGACACGATGGTCCACGCCGCGGACGACATCCTGAAGTTCAAGTACATCGTCAAGAACACGGCTGACCAGTGGGGCAAGGTCGCCACGTTCATGCCGAAGCCGCTCTTCGGCGACAACGGCTCGGGCATGCACACCCACCAGTCGCTCTGGTCGGACGGCAAGCCGCTCTTCTACGACGAGAACGGCTACGGCGGTCTGTCGGACCTCGCCCGCTGGTACATCGGCGGCATCCTGAAGCACGCCTCGGCGCTGCTCGCGTTCACCAACCCGTCGATCAACTCGTACCACCGTCTGGTCAAGGGCTTCGAGGCTCCGGTCAACCTGGTCTACTCGGCCGGCAACCGCTCGGCGGCGATCCGCATCCCGATCACGGGCACCAACCCGAAGGCCAAGCGCATCGAGTTCCGCGCGCCCGACGCCTCCGGCAACCCGTACCTCGCCTTCGCCGCGCAGCTGATGGCGGGCCTCGACGGTATCCAGAACCGCATCGAGCCGCACGAGCCGGTCGACAAGGACCTCTACGAGCTCCCGCCCGAGGAGGCCAAGGGCATCCCCCAGGTCCCCGGCTCCCTCGACGAGGCGCTCGACGCGCTCGAGGCGGACCACGAGTTCCTCACGAAGGGCAACGTCTTCACCGAGGACCTCATCCAGACCTGGATCGACTACAAGCGTGAGAACGAGATCCTCCCGCTGGCCCAGCGCCCGCACCCGTTCGAGTACGAGCTGTACTTCGGCGTCTGAGTCTCGCTGACACCACACGAAGGGCCCCGCACCGTCAGGTGCGGGGCCCTTCGCCGTGCCGGCCACGTTTCGGGGTGGGCGACACCTCACGGGCTGCGCCACCCGTGAGCTGTCGCTCAGCGCGAGAGGACGCTGCCACCGTGCGCGCGGGGTACGGACGCGACCGCCTGGAGGCCCGGTGCCGGTCCGGCGGGCGGGCACCGGGCCTCCAGGCGGTCGCGACGCACGTTCCTTCCCATCGCAGCCGGACTGGAAAGCGGAATCGGGCGTACCTGGTCAGAAGTCCCGACCAGCTACGCCCGATTCGACCAGGTACGCCCGATTCGACCAGGGACGCCCGATTCGACCAGGGACGCCCGGAACCGCCCGAACAGACCAGCCCCCGGGCGCACGGGAACGGGGCCCGCGCCGCCCGGCACGGACCCCGTCTCGCGAACGGTGACTAGCGGCTCGTGGCCAACGCGTCGTTCGTCCCCGCTGCGACGCTCACGGGTGCACCCGTGACCGGCGTGGGACGTCCCAGGGAACGGACGGTCCACCCCGCTTTCACCCAGTCGAGGACCGGGAGGCAGTTGCGCGCGTCGATGACGACGCGGCGCCCGACGAGGTCGCCGAGGGCGACCGGGTCGGCGGTGATGATGTCGTCCCACTCGGTGAGCACGAGGACGACGTCGGCGCCCTCGATCGCGTCCGTCATCGAGGCGGCGTAGCTCAGCGTCGGGAACGAGCGCTTCGCGGGCTCCATCGCCTCGGGGTCCCAGAGCGTCACCTGGGCGCCGCGGAGGTGCAGCGCGGCGGCGACGTTGAGCGCCGGGGAGTCCCGGACGTCGTCGGTCAGGGGCTTGAACGCGGCACCGATGACGGCCACCCGGCGGTTGAGCACCGATCCCCCGGCCGAGTCGATCGCCATGTCGATGACCCGCTGGCGCTGCCCCATGTTGATCTCGTCGACCTGCTGCATGAGGCCGACGACCTGGCCCGCGCCGATCTCGTTCGCGCGGTACATGAGCGCCCGGATGTCCTTCGGCAGGCAGCCGCCGCCGAAGCCGAGGCCGGCGTTCAGGAACTTCCGGCCGATGCGGGCGTCGTGGCCGAGGGCGTCGGCGAGCGTGGAGACGTCGGCGCCGGTGATGGCGCACATCTCGGAGATCGCGTTGATGAACGAGATCTTCGTGGCGAGGAACGCGTTGGCGCTCACCTTGACGAGTTCCGCGGTGGCGAGGTCGGTGGTGATGACCGGGGTGCCCTCGCTGATCGGTGCGGCGTAGACCTCGCGGATCACGGCGTCGGCGGCCTCGGAGGCTCCACCCCAGACCAGACGGTCCGGGTGCAGGGTGTCCTCGACGGCCTTGCCCTCACGCAGGAACTCGGGGTTCCAGATGAGTTCCGCGTCGATGCCGGCGGGGGTGAACTCGCGGACGATACCGCGGAGCCGCGCTGCCGTGCCGACCGGGACCGTCGACTTGCCGACGATGAGGCCCGGGTGGGTGAGGTTCTCGGCGACGCCACGGGTGGCGCTCTCGACGTAGGCCAGGTTCGCGGCGTGCGACCCGGCCTTCTGCGGGGTACCGACGCAGACGAAGTGGACGTCCGCAGCGGCGACGGCCGAGGCGATGTCGGAGGTGAAGCGGAGCTTGCCGCTGGCGACGTGCTTCGTGATGAGCTCGGGCAGACCGGGCTCGAAGAACGGGACCTCACCGGCGGACAGTGCGGCAAGCTTCGACGGGTCGATGTCGACACCGATGGTCTCGAAGCCCATCTCGGCCATGGCGGCCGCGTGGGTGGCGCCGAGGTAGCCGGTGCCGATGACGCTGATGACGGGTGCGGGGCGGGTGTCGGCCGATGCGGTCGACTTCTTGGACTCGCTCATTGCGTGACCTCCTGCAGGTCGTAGTCGATGTCGTTGCGCTTGATGCCCTCGGCGAAGGCCTTGAGGGAATCGGCGCGGGAGTTGAGGCGCCAGTCGTTCGTGGTGCGCTTGCCGTCGATGATGGTGGTCGCGGTCTCGCTGAAGTACGCGAAGCCGACGATGTCCTTGTTGGCGGGGTCCGCCAGCGCATCGAAGAGCGAGTTGATCCACTGCGTCTTCTGCGGGTTCGCGACACTCGTGCCGGTCTCGGTCGCCCCGATCTCGTTGAGCATGATGCCCTTGCCCGGCGCGATCTGGCGGAGCTGCGTGAGCGTCGCTCCGAAGGTCGTGCCGAACGTCGGCTGCTCGGTGGCGTCGCGGTAGTAGCCGCTCATGCCGACCCAGTCCACGTAGTCCGCACCCGGGTAGTACTGCCGCATGTAGTCGAGCGTCTGGTACTTCGGGTTGCCGAGCTTGTCGATGCGGCTCGGGGACCAGTCCCAGATGACGTACTTGTTCGCGCCGTTCGCCTGGAAGACGTCGTGCACGTGCTGCCACATCTTCACGTAGGAGCCGGCCGGGTTCTTCTGGGCGTCACCCTCGGACCAGTTGTACCAGGAGCCGTTCATCTCGTGGTCGAGACGGATGACCATCGGCTGTCCGTTGGCCGCCAGAGCCTTGGCGTACTTCGTCAGGTAGGCGTCGAACGACCCACCGGAGATGTCCTCGTTGGTGTACCCGGGGACGTACTTCTGGTCGTTGCCGGTCTGCGCCGGCACGGTCTCCCACGTCATGAGCGGGACACGGCCGTTGGCCCAGGAGCGCTGCACCGCGGGGGCGTTGAACTCCTGGTCGAAGCCCTGGAAGAAGCCGGTCATGTTCGACGCGGTGCCGACCTGACGGGAGACCTCGTCGTACTCGGCCCAGTTGAACGGGGACTGCGCGGTGTACAGGCCGTACCAGCGCGACTGCTGGCCGAGGATCTCGGCCTTGGTCGGTGTGACGACCGGGGTGGCACCCGGGTCGGTGGAGGGACCGGGGTTCGGCTTCGAGCCGCCACCGTTGCCGGAACCAGAGCCGGACCCGGAGCCGTTGCCGGACCCGGAGCCGTTGCCGGAACCGGAGCCGCTGCCGGACCCGTTGTCGGACGAGCCCGAGCCGGACCCGGCGGCCGAACCGGCACCGGACCCGCCGGAACCCGAGCCGCCGCTGCCGGAACCCGCGGCGTTGACGTTGGACGAGCCTCCCGAGTCCTTCGCGGCACCGAGCTGGGACTGCAGCGACGCGATCTGCGCCTTGAGTTCCGAGATCTGGTCGCCACGCGACCCGGCCTGGGCCGTGCGGGAGTCGAGCTTGCCCTCGAGCGACCAGATGCGCTCCTGGGCGGCGTCGAGCTGCGTCTGCAGCTCGGCGGCGGACACCTTCTTGGCCTTCGGCGCCTCGACGCCCAGAGCCTGGTGCACGGCGGTCGAGACGGGGCCGGAGGGCGAGATCCACACCGACCAGGTGATGAGGCCGAGCGCCAGCACGATGGCCGTCGTGCCGATGGCCGTCCGGCGGGCGTGCTTGCTGGACTGCGCCCACCAAGCACTCGAGGAACGGATGAAGTCAGACAATGAGGAACGCCTCCAGGGCGAAGATCGCGATGCCGATCACGTACGGGATCGCTGCGTACGGGTTGTACCGGCGGGCTCGGGCGGGGGCCGGCGCGGCTGCTCGCTGGGCCTCCTGCTGCGCGACCGCTGCTGCGGCCTCGCGGCGGGTGGCGAGCACGGTGGTGGTGGAGTTGGTCGCCGCGTCGGCGCCGAAGAGCTCGTCGAACGCACGGTCCACGGCCACCTGGTCGACGGTCTCGAGCGGAGCGGGCGAACCAGCGCCCGAACCCGCCTGCCCGGACCCGGCCGACCGGGCACGTTCGTCGTCGATCGGACTGACCGGGACCTGCGCCGTGGAGGACAGCGGCTGGACGGCGTCCGCCGGATCCTCCTGCATCGGGCCACCGGCGTAGGCGCCGGCCCGGGTCCCCCAGCCGGACGCGTGCGCCAGGCGGAAGAAGCCGATGAGCCGGATCGGCATCAGGAAGAACGTCGACACGATGATGAACATCGGCAGGCGGAAGAAGTCGCTCGGCTTCTCGGACAGGTGCCGCATCTGGCGGATCGCCATGCTCAGCACGCTCGAGATCACCATGAGCGCCGCGACGTAGACGAACCCGGTCGAGAAGCCGTACTGCGACAGGATGCCCTGGTACAGGTTCTCGCCCTGGCCGGTGAAGGCGCGGTAGATCCAGCCGGCGATCACGCCGAAGAGCATGAACGGCAGGATGATGTCGGTGATGAAGAACGCCGCGAGGACCGGGGCGTGGCCGAGCATCCACGGCAGCATCCGCAGCGTGTTGTACTGCGAGCCGCGGGCCCAGCGGAGCTGCTGCTTGAACAGCTTCTTCACCTGCAGCGGGGCGTCCGTGTAGACCAGCGACGTGTACTGGTAGACGGTCCGGTACCCCTCCTTGAGCGTGAGGTTCGTCAGTGTCCGGTCGTCCGAGACCTCGAGGAACACGCCCATGAACTTCTCGTGCATGAACCGGTCCATCACCCGCATGAGGATGCTCCGGCGGAACGCGATGGTGCGCCCGGGCAGGCAGCCGATCTGCCCGAGGACACTCTGCGCCGGCATCGAGTAGAGCGCCCGCGAGTTCTCGAGCCAGTCGGCCCAGCGGGTGATCCAGCTGCGCTCCGGTTCGAGGATGCGCTGCCGGGTCGTCACGCCACCGACGGACTCGTCGGCGAACGGCTTGAGGAGTTCCTCGAGCGCGCCGGGGGTCCAGACGGTGTCGGAGTCGACCAGCACGGTGATGTCGCCGTTGGACATCTCGGTGCCGACCTTGACGGCGTTGCGCTTGCCCGGGATGGGCGTGTGGGTCCAGCGGACGAGCGGGGCGAACTCGTCGCAGACCTCCTCGAGCGCCTCGTTGCGGGCACCGTTGATGACGACGATGATCTCGCCGGGCTGCTGCTCGACCATGCGGCCGATGACGTCACGGAAGAGGTCGAGCGGTTCGTCCACGACGGGGACGACGACGCTGGTGGTACCGACGAAGGTGCCGGTGAAGGGGCGGTAGCGGGCGGAGATGACGACCTTGAGCAACCAGAGCAACCAGATCACCGCGGAGTACACGGCGAACAGGTAGAACTCGGGGTGGCCTTCGACCATCTGCCTGATCTGCAGAATGAAGGTGAACACTGATCCCTGCTTCAACGTTCGAGGTGGAGATTCCGCTTCATCGGGGAATCAGGGCCGGTTCGGGTGATGCAATTGATGCAGAACCTGAACGCGCGCGCAACGCGGCCCCCGTCCGGGGGCGTTACGGGCGCGTTACGGGGTACACACCGGTCCCCCTCTCGGCCGGTCGGAGCGGTCCCCCGTGGTGCTGACAGCACTCCTGCGGACCACGCCTCGACGCAGGGTCGCCCTGATGGGCGACAGGTGCGGCCTGGAGGCACGGGTCGGGTCCGACGGAAAGCCCAGGTCAGCAGGTGGTCACGCGGCGTGTCGGGGGACGTCGGAAAAGGTCCCCTGGCGGTCCGGTGGGAGTTCGGTCACGGCCCGGTAACGAGCCGGACTCCGTTTCGAACAGGGGTACGAAGAGGGTGCCGTCGGGGGACGTCGTGCGACACGGAGAATTAACCTTCGATGGCTGCTCAGGTCGGGTCCGTCCGCGGACGCTCGGGCGTGTCGCGAGGTGCTCGGCGCTGCGTCGGCGGCGGGTCAGGCTCCGTAGAACTCGCGCTCGAACACCTGGCGGGCGCGCCGCGTGACGCCGAGGTAGTCGTCCTCGAGGCGGCTCGCGGAGCCCGGCGGGTACTCCATCAGCCGTGCGACACCCTCGAGCTGGACGCGGTCGACGGGCAGCACGTCGGTGGTCTTCCCCGACCACAGCACGAGGGCGCTGCGAGTGCGCGACGCGAAGCGCCAGGCAGCCCCGAGCCGCTCCCCGTCCTCGGCGCCGACGAGTCCGGCGTCGACCGCGGCGTCGAGCGCCTCGAGCGTCGACGTGGTCCGGAGCGACGGGATCTCGAGCGCGTGCTGCAGCTGCAGGAGCTGCACGAACCACTCGACGTCGCTGAGCGACCCGCGACCGAGCTTGAGGTGCCGGGCCGGGT
The DNA here is from genome assembly GCF_003234735.1 of Curtobacterium sp. MCLR17_040. NCBI lineage: Bacteria > Bacillati > Actinomycetota > Actinomycetes > Micrococcales > Microbacteriaceae > Curtobacterium > Curtobacterium sp. MCLR17_040. The sequence goes on from NZ_QKTE01000019.1 coordinate 46,329, forward strand.
CGGCACCGCGGGGCAGCCGCTCCGACTCGACGCGGGCCTTGATGCGGCGGACCTCGCGCACCTGGTGATCATCGATCCGCTCGGGGTACCGGGTGCGATCGGCGAGGTGCTCGAAGTCACGCAGGAGCTGTGCGTCACCGACGGCACCGCGGGCACGGAGGAGCGCCTGCGCCTCCCACGTGAGCGACCAGCGGGCGTAGTAGGCGCCGTAGGACTCGAGCGTCCGCACGACGGGACCGTTCTTGCCCTCGGGGCGCAGGTCGATGTCGAGGTCGAGCGGGTGGATCGTGTCCTCAGTGAGCCGGTTGAGCTCGCGCACGATGGTCTGGGCGATCCGTGACGCGACCTCGGGCGCCAGGTCCGGTGCGCGGTACACGTACAGCACGTCGGCGTCCGACCCGAAGCCGAGCTCCCGCCCGCCGTACCGGCCCATCGCGATGATGCCGAACTCGAAGCCCTCGGGCGCGTCCCGGCGGGCGAGCGCGAGGGCGCCGGCGAGGGTGGCCTCGGTGACGTCGCTCAGCGCCGGGCCCAGGCCGTCGACGTCGAGGGAGCCGAGCACGGCGGCCATGCCGAGCCGCAGGGTCTCCCGACGTCGGGCCGAGCGCAGCAGAGCCGCGGAGCCGTCGACGTCGTTGCCGTGCCGGGCGGTGGTCGCGGTCATCTCGGCGAGCAGGGAGTCGATCGGCCGCGGACGCAGGAGCGCTTCGGGTTCGTCGAGCCAGGCGACCGCCTCGGGGAACCGCTCGAGCAGCCCGGACAGGAACGCCGACTCGGACAGCACGGTGGTGAGCGAGTGCGCGGCGCCGGACGAGTCGCGCAGCATGCGGAGGAACCAGCTCGACTCCCCCAGGCCGTCGCTCAACCGCCGGAAGGCCAGCAGCGCACGGTCCGGCGCCGGCCCCTCGGCCATCCAGCGCAGGAGCACCGGGAGCAGGTTCCGCTGGATCGCCGCGCGCCGGCTCGTGCCCTGCGTGAGGGCGCGGATGTGGCCGACGGCTCCGGCGGGGTCGACGAACCCGACACCGGCGAGCCGGTCGACGACCTGGTCGTTGGTCAGGACGATCTCGTCCTCGGTCGAAGCCACCGCGGACAGCAGCGGCCGGTAGAACAGGCGCTCGTGCAGCCCGCGGACCTCGAGCTTCACGGCGCGCCAGCGGGCCTCGAGCGCCGGCGCCGACGCCGCGACGCCGCTCGACCGGGCGAGCACCCGCAGCTCCTCTTCGTCGGAGGGCATGAGGTGCGTCCGCTGCAGGCGCCGGAGCTGGATGCGGTGCTCGAGCACCCGAAGCAGCGCGTAGTCCGGGCCGAACCGAGCGGCCTCGGCACGGCCGACGTACCCGGCGTCGGTCAGGGCGTCCATCGCCTCGAGCGTCGACCGGACCCGCACGGACGGGTCGTCACGGCCGTGCACGAGCTGCAGGAGCTGCACCGTGAACTCGACGTCCCGCAGGCCGCCGGGACCGAGCTTGAGCTGCCGGTCGACGTCGGCGTCGGGGATGTGCTCGGTCACCCGCTCACGCATGCGCTGCACCGACTCGACGAACCCCGGCCGGGTGGACGAGTTCCACACGAACGACGCGACGGCCTCGGCGTACCGGTCACCCAGGTCGGCGGACCCGGCGATCGGACGGGCCTTGAGCAGCGCCTGGAACTCCCACCCCTTCGCCCAGCGCTCGTAGTACGCCACGTGCGAGTCGAGGGTGCGGACGAGTGCGCCGTCCTTGCCCTCGGGCCGGAGGTTCGCATCGACCTCCCACAGGGCGGGTTCGGCGGCGAGGTCCGTGATCGCGTGCATGGCGGCGATCGCGATGCGGGTGGAGACGAGCACGGCCCGGTCGGTGGAGACGTCGTCGGTGGGCTCCGTGACGAAGATGACGTCGACGTCGCTGACGTAGTTGAGCTCGCGGGCGCCGGCCTTGCCCATCGCGATCACCGCGAGCGGGGTCGCCGCGACGTCGGCCGCGGGGAACGGGACCTCGCGCCGGGCGATGTCGACCGCGGCGTCGAGGGTGGCGCCCGCCAGGTCGGCGAGGCCCGCCGCGACGGCCGGGAACGCGTCCGTCGGCACGGCGTGCAGCACGTCGAACAGGGCGATCTGGGCCAGGTGCCGGCGGTAGCGCACGCGCAGGCGCATCCGGGCGTCCTCACCCGTCGCACCGTCGACGGCCTCGGTCAGCGACGCCGTGTACCGCTCCTGCGACCACGGTTCGCCGACCGGTTCGAGCAGCAGTGCGAGCTCGGCCGGACGGCGGTGCAGGAACTCCCCGAGACCGATCGAGGCGCCGAGCAGGCGGATCAGACGCTCGGTCGCCGCGTCGTCCGTCAGGACGGGGCGGAGCTCGTCCGGCGCGCGCTCGAGCAGCCGCTCGAGCATCCGCAGGGCGCCGTCCGGATCAGCGGTGCCGCCCCAGAGCGCGGCAGACCCGGCGACCGGCAGCGGCACGTCGGGGCCGAACCGGGCCTCCAGGTCGGCAGCCCGCTCGAGGCTCTCCGACAGCTCGGCGAACCCCAGACGGGCCAGCTCCGAACGTGACGTCGTCGTCCGACCGGTCATGTGGAACGTGCTCCCGAGGGGTCAGGGCGCTCGGTTCTAGAGCGCGCCGAGGTTGGTGTCGAGCTCGAACGGGGTGACCTGGTCGCGGTAGCGCTTCCACTCCTGCCGCTTGTTGAGCAGCACGAAGTTGAACACCTGCTCGCCGAGGGTCTCGGCCACCAGCTCGGAGTCCTCCATGAGGCTCAGGGCGTGGTCGAGGCTCGCGGGCAGCTGGCTGTAGCCCAGGGCCCGGCGCTCCGAGTCGCTGAGGCTCCAGACGTTGTCCTCGGCCTCGGCGGGGAGCTCGTACTCTTCCTCGATGCCCTTGAGCCCGGCGGCGAGCAGCAGCGAGTACGCCAGGTACGGGTTCGCCGCCGAGTCGATGCCGCGGTACTCGATGCGCGAGGACTGGCCCTTGTTCGGCTTGTAGAGCGGCACGCGCACCAGGGCCGAGCGGTTGTTGTGGCCCCACGTGACGAAGGACGGGGCCTCGTCGCCGCCCCAGAGCCGCTTGTACGAGTTGACGAACTGGTTCGTCACCGCGGTGATCTCCGGCGCGTGCTTGAGCACCCCGGCGATGAAGTGCTTGGCGGTCTGCGACAGCTGGTACTGGCCACCGGCCTCGTAGAAGGCGTTCTGGTCGCCCTCGAACAGCGAGACGTGGGTGTGCATGCCGGAACCGGGCTGGCCCGAGATCGGCTTCGGCATGAACGTCGCGTAGACGCCCTGCTCGATCGCCACTTCCTTCACCACGGTGCGGAAGGTCATGATGTTGTCCGCCATCGTCAGTGCGTCGGCGTAGCGGAGGTCGATCTCGTTCTGCCCGGGGCCGGCCTCGTGGTGCGAGAACTCGACCGAGATGCCGAGGTCCTCGAGCATCCGGACCGACCGGCGGCGGAAGTCGTGGGCGCTGCCGCCGGGGACGTTGTCGAAGTAGCCGGCCTGGTCGACGGGCTGAGGGCCGCCGTCCTTCCACTCGCGGCTCTTGAGCAGGTAGAACTCGATCTCGGGGTGCGTGTAGAACGTGAACCCGCGGTCACTCGCCCGCGCCAGGGTGCGCTTCAGCACGTTGCGGGGGTCGGCCACGGCGGGCTGCCCGTCCGGCGTCGTGATGTCGCAGAACATCCGCGCGGTGGGGTCGATCTCGCCGCGCCACGGCAGGATCTGGAAGGTCGAGGGGTCCGGGTGTGCCAGGACGTCGGCCTCGTAGGAACGGGTGAGGCCCTCGATCGCGGAGCCGTCGAACCCGATGCCCTCGGCGAACGCGCCCTCGACCTCGGCCGGGGCGATCGCCACCGACTTCAGCGTCCCGATGACGTCCGTGAACCAGAGTCGGATGAACTTGATGCCGCGCTCCTCGATGGTGCGGAGCACGAAGTCCGTCTGCTTGTCCATGCACGACCTTTCCGTGTATCGGGTGGCCGCTGGCGGGCCTCGTCCCAGGCTAGTGGTCCGGCGGTGTGCGCGGGGCCGTGCGACGCGCCGTCACCGGGGCGCCGGCGGAGCGCCGGCCGCGGAGCTCAGCGGTCCTCGGCGTCCCACTTCTCGTTGTTCGCGGCGATGCGGTCGAGCGCGTGCTGCGCCTCCTCGCGCGTCGCGAACGGGCCGATCCGGTCGCGCTGCGGGGACTGCGGGCCCTGCTCGACCTGGCCGGTCTTGTCGTTGAACCACCACTGGGACTCGATGCGTTCTTCGCTCATGCCGCCCACCGTACCCACGCAACCGTCTGGAGGCCCGGTGCCGGTCCGGCGGACCGGCACCGGGCCTCCAGGCAGTCACGTCCACCACGTCGGGCCGCACCCCGGGGCGTTGTGCTCGGCGCGTCGGGCCGCACCCCGGGGCGGTCGCGCTCGGCGCGTCGGGCTGCGCCCTGGGGCGGTTGCGTTCGGCGCGTCGCGCCGCGGCTAGAGTGGTCCGCATGCCCCGGGACGAACACGGACACCTGACCGCCGGCCGCATCTCCCCGCACCGCGCCGTCCCGAAGGACATCGAGCGTCCGGAGTACGTCGGGAAGGTCGAGCCCCACGAGCACGGTCTCGGTGACACCTACACACCGGACGAGGTCGAGCGCATCCGGGTCGCCGGACGCATCGCGTCGCAGGCCATCGACGCCGTCGGCGAAGCCATCCGCCCCGGTGTGACCACGGACGAGCTGGACCGGATCGGGCACGAGTTCGTCGTCGCGCACGGCGCCTACCCCTCCACGCTCGGGTACCGCGGCTACCCGAAGTCGCTCTGCTCGAGCCTCAACGAGGTCATCTGCCACGGCATCCCCGACGACACCGTCCTGCAGGAGGGCGACCTCGTCAACATCGACATCACCGCCTACAAGGACGGCATGCACGGCGACACAAACCGCACGTTCGTCGTCGGGCAGGCCGCGCCCGAGGTGTCGGACCTGGTCACCCGGACCGAAGAAGCACTGCGTCGCGGCATCAAGGCCGTCGCCCCGGGCCGGCAGGTCAACGTCATCGGTCGCGCTATCGAGGCGTACGCGAAGCGCTTCGGCTACGGCGTCGTCCGCGACTACACCGGACACGGCGTCGGTCGGGCGTTCCACTCCGGCCTGATCATCCCCCACTACGACGCACCGCAGTACGACACGGTGATCGAACCCGGCATGGTGTTCACCATCGAACCCATGCTCACGCTCGGCGGCATCGAGGCCGACATCTGGTCCGACGACTGGACGGTCTCGACCCGTGACAAGTCGTGGACCGCGCAGTTCGAGCACACCCTCGTCGTCACCGAACGCGGCGCGGAGCTCCTCACCGTCTCCTGACCGGACACCTCCGGCAGGCAACCGAAAGGCACGACAACCTCATGACCTCCCTCGCAGTCGGCGTCGACATCGGTGGTACGGGCATCAAGGGCGCGATCGTCGACGTCGCGTCCGGTGCCCTCACCACGGACCGCATCAAGAAGGCCACGCCTGAGGGCGGGAAGCCCCAGGACATCACGGCGGTGGTCAAGGAGATCATCGGCGAGCTCGCTCCCGGTGACGACGTGCCCGTCGGGGTCTGCTTCCCGGCGATCGTGCGGGACGGCAAGACGATGTCCGCCGCGAACGTGTCGAAGAAGTGGATCGGCTTCGAGGCCGAGGCGCTGTTCGAGAAGGAACTCGGCCGCTCCATCCACTTCGTCAACGACGCCGACGCCGCCGGGTTCGCCGAGCAGCAGTTCGGTGCGGCCAAGGGCAAGGACGGCCTGGTCATCGTGACGACGCTCGGCACCGGCATCGGCACCGCGCTCATCAACGACGGCGTGCTCATCGTCAACTCGGAGCTCGGGCACCTGGAGATCGAGGGGCACGACGCCGAGTCCCGCGCCTCGTTCGCCGCCAAGGAGCGCGACGACCTGTCGTGGAAGCACTGGGCGAAGCGCCTGCAGAAGTACTACTCGACGCTCGAGGCACTGCTCTCCCCCGAGCTGTTCGTCGTCGGCGGCGGGGTCTCGAAGCAGTACGAGGAGTTCCTCCCGCTGCTCGACCTGCAGGCGGACATCATCCCCGCGACGCTCCGCAACAACGCCGGCATCATCGGTGCCGCGACCCTGGCGGCGCGCAGCGTCTAGTCCGGGTCGGGCGTACCCGGTCGAATCGGGCGTACCTGGTCGAATCGGGCGTACCTGGTCGAATCGGGCGTACCTGGTCGGAACTTCCGACCAGGTACGCCCGTTCTCATCAGGTACGCGTGTGCGTGGGGCTCACCTCGCATCGGGCACCGCGGAGCCGGGTAGACTCGCTCCAGCGAATGGGTCGGTGAGACGGTCGCGTCGCTCCCCCGGGAGCGCCGAGGAACGTCCGGGCTCCACAGAGCAGGGCGGTGGGTAACACCCACCCGGAGCAATCCGCGAGACAGTGCCACAGAAAGCAGACCGCCGGCGGCAACGTCGGTAAGGGTGAAACGGTGGTGTAAGAGACCACCAGGGGTCCGGGTGACCGGATCCGCTCGGTAAACCTCGCCCGGAGCAAGGTCAGACAGAGGACGTTGAGGCTGCTCGCCGAGTCCTCGGGTAGACCGCTGGAGGCCGACGGCAACGTCGGTCCGAGAGAGATGGCCGTCACCGCCGTGCAAGCGGCGGGACAGAACCCGGCGTACGGCCGGCCCATTCGCCCCTCCTCCGTGCCGCGTCGGTCCACGCGGACGTCGCGCGCGGCGCGCGCGGTCACGACTCCCCGCTCTGGTCCGCCGAGTGGTCACAAAGTGTCGGCCGGCAGGGCCGCAGCCGACGGTTCGTGACCTTTCGGCGCCCGGCGAGCGACGCGTTGCGACCAGCCCACGACGGACGGGAGGCGCGGTGCGGCGCCGCCACGGGCCTCCCGTCAGGCGGCGCAGGCGGCGCGCACGGTCACGACTCCCCGCTCAGCTTCGCCGAGTGGTCACAAAGTGTCGGCCGGCACGACCCCAGCCGACCGTTCGTGACCGCTCGGCGGCACGCACCCGACGCGTTGCGACCAGCCCCCGACGGACAGGAGGCGCGGTGCCGGCTGGCACCGCGCCTCCGCCACGGACGTCGCTCGCGTCTACAGCCCGGACTCGGCCGTCCGCACCAGGATCGCGTCGCTGTCGGGGCACAGCACCACGTCGTCAGGCGCAGCCCGGCGGATCGTCTGCAGGTCGGAGTTGTTGAGCGCCACGCCCGAGGCCGTCGACACGCCGCCCTGCAGCAGCGAGGCGCCGAAGCCGTAGCGCGCACGCTGCCGGTCGTACAGGGCGAGCAGCTCGGCAGGCACCTTGGCGGCGACGTCGGCACGGGCCTGCTCGGCGGACTCGCGGTCGGCCGTGAGCCGGGCGATCTCGGCGTCGCGCTCGGTGACCAGACCACCGCGGGCGGCCTCGACGTCGGCGAGCTTCGCCTCGACGTCACCGACCCGGGCGCGGAGGCCGTCGAGGTTCTCCATGATCTCGAGCTCGGCGGTCTCGAGGCCGCCGATGCGCCGCTGCAGCGAGTCGAGCTCGCTCTGCAGTCCGGCGGCGTCCTTCGCGTTCGCGACGTTCTGCAGCATCGTGGTGTCGCGTTCGACACGGGCCTGCGCGACCGCGGTGTCGGACTCCAGGCGGGCGAGGTCGCGCTCGGCGTCCTCGACCTCGCCGGTGGCGGCGACGAGTTCGCTCCGGAGCGCCGCGGCCTGCTTGCTCAGCTCGGTCAGCTGGTCGCCCTTCTGCAACGACGTGATGCGGTGCGCGATGCGGGTGACGTCGTTGTCGAGACGCTGGACGTCGAGGAGGATGACCTGGTCCTCGGGTGCTGCCTTCATGGTCAGGCTCCTTCTGTGGGGGTGGTGGGTTCGGCGGCCGGCAGGACGGCGAAGTCCCACGGGTCGGTGCGGAGGTCGCTCACGGTGACGCGGACCCCGGCCCGGGTGCGCAGCTGCTCTGCGGCGACGTCGAGCCAGAGCCATTCGGTGGCCCAGTGCGAGGTGTCGATGAGCGCCGGCCCGCCGCCGAGGAGCGCCTGTTCGCGGAACTCCGAGGCCGGGTGGTGCCGCAGGTCGCTCGTGATGTAGACGTCGGCGTCGAGCACGGCGGGGTGGCCGAGCAGCGAGTCGCCGGCACCCGCGCAGAGCGCCACGGTGCGGACGGGCTGGTCGAAGTCACCGGAGACACGGACGCCGGTGGCCGTCGGCGGCAGCAGGTCGACGAGCTTCCGGGCGAGGGCGCCGAGGGTCGTCCCCTCGGGCAGCACGCCGACGCGACCGATGCCCGTGTCGGGGTCGGCTCCGGCGTCGAGCGGTCGCTGCTCGGTGAGCGCCAGGCGGTCGGCGAGGACCGCCGAGGTGCCGGTCGTCACGACGTCGGCGTTGGTGTGCGCCGCGAGCAGGGCGCTGCCGCCGCGAACGAGGGTCGCGAGGACGCTGCCCTTGTAGGTCGACTCGGCGATCGTCGTCACCCCGCGGAGCAGCAGCGGGTGGTGCGTGAGCAGGAGCCCGGCACCGATTTCGACGGCTTCACGGGCGGTGGCCGGCACCGCATCGACGGCGAGGTGCACGTGCTCGACGGTGGCGTCCGGGTCGCCTGCGACGAGGCCGACGGAGTCCCACGACTCGGCACCGGCGGCGGGCCACAGGTCCTCGATCACGGCCTGGAGTTCGCGGAGCGTCGGCATCCCGTCAGTCTACCGAGGCGACCGCCCCGGACGGGGTAGCCGGTCCGTGTGGGGTGATCTGGGCCTCCAGGCAGTAGGGCCGGAAGCGGGGTGACCGGAAGCGGGGTGACCGGAAGCGGTGCAGCCGATCGCGCCGCGATCGCGGGGCGTCAGCGACGACCGAGCAGGCCGAGCAGCCGGTCGACGAGTCGCGACCACCAGCCGGCCGGGGCCGGCGCTGCTGCCGTGGCGGAGTCGGCTTCCGTCGCGTCCACGACGGGGGCCGGGACGACGGGTGCGGCGACGGCATCCGGCAGGACAACCGGCGTGCTCGCGGTGACGCCCTGGTGCGCGGTGAGCGCGGCGGCGAAGGCCGCGCGGTCGATGACCGTCGGCCCGGTGGCGGGCAGGACGAGCGGGGTCGGTCGCGTGGCCGCGGACACCGGGGACACGGCCGGGAGGCCCAGCACCGGTCGGACGGGTTCGTCGCGTTCCGGGGTGACGAGTGCCACCACCGGCGCGGCTTCCGCGGTGGGTGCGGCCTGCGCTGCTGCGGGGACGCTCGGTGCTGCGGGGACGCTCGGTGCTGCGCGGGTCGGCACGGGTGCCGGCCGGGTGACGAGCGCCACCGGCGCGGTCGCTGCGCGGCGGGCTGCGGCACGGTCGCGGCGGTCCGCCTCGGCGGCGGCGTCGGTGAGCAGGTCGGCGAAGACGGTGTGGGCGAAGGCGCGGGCGGCCGTCACCTCGGGGTCGTCGGAGCCGGCGACGGTGGCCTCCCACGCGGCGAGGCGAGCGAGGTCCTCGTCACGGCGGCGGACCTCGTCCTCGAGCAGGACGATGCGCTCGATGCTGCTGCGGCCCGTGGACGACGACACCTCCACCGCGAGGTCCTCGATGCGCAGGGCCAGACGCTCCGGCGGCTCCGGGAACGACGGGGCGCAGACGGCGGCGTGGCGGGCGCGGTCGCGGCGGAACGCGGGGGCGGCGACGGGTGCCGACCGGGTCGTCACGTCGGCCGGTGCCGGGGTGGCGACGTGCGCCGGGATGGTCAGCTGGTCGGCGGTCGTCGCATCGGCGGTCGCTGCGGCGGCGGTGCTGCTGCTCGCGGCGTGTCCGGGGCGCTGCACGGGGCCGGTGACGGGCGGGACGACGAGGTCCGGCACGTACGGGGCACGGGTCGCCGGTGCGTCGCGGAGCCACTCCTCGAGCTCGCGGCCGAACGGGTCCACGAGCGGGGTGCGTGCGCCGGACTGGGTCTCCATGTCCGAAGGATAAATATCGCGCGGGCCGAAACGCGGGACATCCGCGGTGTGTCGCTGCACCGCCTGCCATATCGGCGCGGAGTTGAGCGGCGTGTCGCACCCCGTGGTCACCGAGGTGAGCGGAGGCCGTCCTCGAACGCCCGCAGCAGTTCCCGGCCCGCGGGCCAGGCACCGACGCCACTCGCGACGTTCACGTGCCCGAGAGCGCCGACACGGACGACGTCCGCGCCCATCGCCTCGGCGAACACGAGTGCCCGGTCAGCGTTGCAGTACGGGTCGTCGTCGCTCACGACGAGGCGTGTCGGAACCTGCTGGGCCGAGGGCACCGGGCGCGGTGTCACGAAGCCCGCGGCCTCGTCCGGGAACGTGTCGCCGAGTGGGTCGGGCGGGGCGACGAGGAAGGCACCGGCGACGAGCGCGGGAGCGTCCGCCGTGGTGGCGAGCCAGTCGGCGACGGCCAGGACGCCGAGGCTGTGGGCGATGAGGACCGGGGGCTCCGGGCACGAGGCCGCGGCCTCGGAGATCGCGGCGCGCCAGTCGTCCGGGTCCGGGTCGCTCCACGAGGTGGGGGCGATGCGGACGGCGGCGGGCTGCTGGGGGCGGTGGTCGTGCTGGATGTGCTCGTCGTGCTGGATGTGCTCGTCGTGCTCGTCGCGCTCGTCCTGCTGCTCCCGCTCCCAGACGGACTGCCAGTGGTCCGGGCCCGAGTTCCAGATGCCGGGGACGATCACCCACGGTCGCGGTCTGCTCACCCGGGCAGCGTAGCGAATCGGCGAGGCACCGTTCCGGAGTGTGACGCGCGGTGCGCTGCCCGGCTCAGAGCTGCGGGACCGCGCCCCGGGGCTGCTGCAGCGTGTCGCGCGGGTACTGCCCGAAGCGCGACGCGTACGCCGCCGAGAACCGACCGAGGTGCGCGAAGCCCCAGCGCAAGGCAACGCTCGCCACCGTCAGGTCGCCCGCCGACGCGCGGCGGAGTTCCTCGTGCACGCGGTCCAGCCGGATCCCCCGCAGCAACGCGTTCGGCGCCGTTCCGACCTGCCGCTGGAACGCCTGCTGCAGCCCCCGGACGCTCAGGCCGACGTGCTCGGCGACGTCCGTCGTCGTGACGGGCGTGTGGGCGAAGGCGTGCATGAACTCTACGGCCTCGCGGACGCGACCAGTGGCACCCTGTGGCAGCGCGACGTCGGGGGCGATGGTCTCGTGCGGGAACGTGTCGAGGAACGCCAGCGCGGTCTCCCGCACGGTCTCGGCGAGGGCCAGTGCGGTGAGCGGTGCCGGGCCGAGCACGATCGCCGCGGCGCGCTGCACCCGGGCGTTCCAGGCGCGGAGGTCCTCGGGCCGGGGCGCTGCGGTGTGGTCGAACACGAGGGGGCCGGGCCGGGTGCCGTGCACCTCGGCGGCGACGCCCTCCAGGTACGTGCGGTCGAACTGCACGAGGCTCTGGCGGACGTCCTGCAGGTCGAACACGAAGGGACGCCGCGTCGGGAACACCCGCGGGGCCCCCGGTGCGAAGTCGACCTCCTGGCGACCGACGTCGACGCGGCCACCGCCGTCCGACGTCCACATCACGACGTACTCGTCGGGGACCTCGACCTCGCCCTGCATCCGCCCGTCGAACCGGGTGGAGCGGAAGGTCATCGATCCGTCGCCCACGACCTGGAACCGGTACGCGAACGGACGATCGGTCCGGGACGCCGAGAACCCCGTGCTCTCGTAGGCCTCTTCGTACAGTTGCACGGCCGCGTCGAGTCCGGCGCCGGACGTCTCGAACCGGATCCGGGGATCGGGGTCGACAGTCATCGCGCGAATCGTGACACGGTGTCCGGGAAACGCGACAATCGCCGACCCGTCATTGCGGTTAACGGCCCACGAAGTGCGCTGGGCGGACGACCGTTGCGACTCGGCCGATCGATGACGGCCGTGCTCCCGCTCAGTGCCGGGAGCGCAGCACCGTCCAGCGGTTCCGGTCGGCCACGCGTTCGTACCGCAGGTCGTCGACGACCATGCGGACGAGGGCGAGTCCGCGACCGCCCTCGGCGAAGTCGTCGGGCAGCACGGCGTCGTCGGGATCCACCGTCGCCGCGACCCCGTCGTCGGACAGCAGCGCCTGGAAGCGCTCGTCGCCGATCTCGAGCCGGAGCTCGCACGAGACACCATCCGGGCGGGCGCCGTGCTCGATGACGTTCGAGGTGAGTTCGACCAGGGCGAGCTCGAGGGCCATCCGGTCCTCGGCGGCGACGGACGGCTCGTGCTGCCAGACGCCTGCGAGGAAGTCGTGCACGGCGGACACGTCGTCCGGGGGGCACGCCAGTGCGAGCATGTGCTCGGCGACGGGGGCGGTCATCACCAGTCGGTCACCGCGGCGTCCCCGTCGGGGTACGTCCGCAGGATCTTGTCGATGTTGGAGAGCTTGAGCACCATCTGGACCTGTTCCGACGGTGCCGCGATGCGGAGGTCGCCGCCGGCCTGCCGCGCAGTCTTCAGGCTGCCGACCAGGGCGCCCAGGCCGGAGGAGTCCATGAACTCGACCCCGGAGAGCTCGACCACGAGTCGCGAACGCCCGTTGCCGACGATCTGGGCGACGGTCTCGCGGAAGGTGGGCGCGGAGACCATGTTGAGCCGGCCGCTGCACTCCAGGACGGCGGTGTCGGTCTCCGCCTCGTGTACGACGATGTCCATCTCGGTGGGTCTCCTCAGATCGGTGCGCCTTGCAACCAGCAACCTACCGGCTCAGCCCCTCAGTTGTGGGACCGGTTTCGCCGCGTCGCCGTCACCTGGACCACGACGGCCGCGGCCATCAGCGCTGCCATCACCCCGCCCATCGCCAGTGCGGTGCCGCCGAGGGCGCCGGCGAGCGGGGTGCCGAGACCGCCGATGCCGAAGGTCAGGCCGCCCTGCAGGGCAGCCGCGGTGCCCGGGTGCGCCGCACCGACGTGCTGCGTGCGGGTCATCGCCGCCGGCAGGACGAAGCCCCACGCGGCCGTCACGACCGCGAGGGCGCACCACACCGGCACCGGCCCGAGCCCGAGGAGCGCCGACACCAGCACGGCCGTGGCTCCGACCGTCCCGACGACCAGGCCCAGGGTCAGCAGGGCGTCCTCGCTGAACCGCCCGACGAGCCGGCCGAACAGCAGCGTCGTGACGATCATCATCGACGCGTTCGTGGCGAAGACGAGCGTGTACAGCCCCTCGGAGAACCCGAACTCCGACTGGAACACGAACGAGCTCGTCGCGATGTACGCGAAGAACCCCACCGTCGACAGCACCCCGCTCAGCACGTAGGCCCGGAACCGCGGGATCGCCAGGAGCTCGCGGATCCGCTGCCCGTTGGCCGCGAACCCGACCCCGCCACGGCGCTCCGGCGGCAGGGTCTCGCGGAACCGCAGGACCACGGCCACGAAGAACACGGCACCGAGCACGGCCAGCACGACGAACATGAGCCGCCACGTGCCGACCGTCAGCACCGCTCCCCCGGCGAGCGGGGCCACCACGGGGCCGATCGCGTTGATGGCCGCGAGCGTGCCGAACACCTTCGCCATCCGGGTGCCGCTCGTCACGTCGGACACCATCGCCCGACCGGCCACGGCGCCCGCGGCTCCGCCGAGTCCCTGGGCGACGCGGGCCACCACCAGCGTCACGACGTCGGGGGCGAGCGCGCAGCCGACCGACGCGAGGGCGAACAGGGCGGTCCCGACGACGAGCATCGGCCGACGACCGATCCCGTCGCTCACCGGTCCGACGAGCAGCTGGCCGACCGCGAAGGCCACGAGGAACGCCGTGAGCGACAGCTGCACGGCGCCGGGCGTGGTGCCGAGGTCGCGTGCGATGGCCGGGAGTGCGGGGATGTACATGTCCGTCGCGAACGGCGAGACCCCGACGATGAGCGCCAGCGGCACGATCGGGGGCAGCACGGTCGTCGTCGGTCCCAGGCTGCGCTCCGTCGTCACCTCGGACACGCTACGCGTCCCCGAATCGATTCGACGGGCACTTCCTGAGCAGCAACGGTCGGTTCGCGGTGCCGGAGGCGACCGTTGCTGCTCACGAAGTGCGGCCCGGGACGTGCGCGGGGACGGACGGGAGGCCCGGTGCGGGCCCGCCACGGGCCTCCCGTCCGGCGCCGCGAGTGGTCACGACACCCCGCTCACGTCCGCCGAGTGGTCACGTTCCGTCGCCCGGCGACGGCGCAGCCGACGCCTCGTGACCACTCGGCCGGGGCCACCCGACGTGTCCTGACCGCTCGGGCCGACCGACGGCGCGAGGCGCGAGCGGTCACGACACCCCGCTCACGTCCGCCGGGTGGTCACGTTCCGTCGCCCGGCGACGGCGCAGCCGACGCTTCGTGACCACTGGGCCGGGGCCACCCGACGTGTCCTGACCTCTCGGCGAGGGCAGCGGCGCGAGGCGCGAGCGGTCACGACACCTCGCTCACGTCCGCCGAGTGGTCACGTTCCGTCGCCCGGCGACGGCGCAGCCGACGCCTCGTGACCACTCGACGGCGCGGCCCGGGACGTGCGCGCGGACGGACGGGAGGCCCGGTGCCAGCTGGCACCGGGCCTCCTGTCCGTGGCGTGGGGGCGTCAGCCCGTGTTCTGCAGGCCGGCCGCGATCCCGTTGACGGTGAGCAGCAGGAGCCGGTGGTCGGCGTCCGTCGGGTCCGTGCTGCCGGACGTGCGGATGGCGCGCAGCGCACGGAGCTGCAGGTGCGACAGCGCGTCGACGTACGGGCTGCGGAGGCGCACGGCGCGGGCGAGGACGGGTCGGTCCTCGAGCACGTCGCTGCCGCCGGAGACGCGGAGCACCCAGTCGCGGGTGCGGACCATCTCGTCGAGCACCTTCGCGGCGAGGTCGTCGCGGTCGGCGAGCTCGAGGTACCGGCGGGCGATGTGCTCGTCGGTCTTCGCGAGCGACATCTCGACGTTCTTGATCATCGCGGCGAAGAGCGGCCAGTCGGCGTAGGCGGCGCGGAGGACATCGACGTCGCCGACGGCCTCGAGCGCGGAGCCGAGCCCGTACCAGCCGGCGAGGTTGATGCGCGCCTGCGTCCACGAGAACACCCACGGGATGGCGCGGAGGTCCTCCAGCGACTCCACCGACAGGCCACGACGGGCCGGGCGGGAGCCGAGGGGCAGCAGGCCGATCTCCTCCATCGGGGTGACCCGGGCGAACCAGGGCGCGAAGCCGTCGGCCTTGACCAGGTCGTAGAACGCGACGCGCGAGACGTCGTCGAGCTGCTGGGCGAGGTCGGCGAACCGGGCGGCCGCGGCGGCGGTCCGCGCCTCGTTCGACGGCGTCGACGCGAACAGCGTCGCCGAGGCCATCTGCTCGAGGTGGCGGGCGGCGATGTCCTGGTCGCCGTACTGGGCGAAGATGACCTCGCCCTGCTCGGTGAGCTTCAGGCGACCGTCGATCGACCCCGGCGGCTGCGCGAGGACGGCCTCGTTGGCGGGACCGCCACCGCGGCCGAGCGAACCGCCCCGGCCGTGGAACAGGGTCAGCTCGATGTCGTTGTCTCGGGCCCAGTCGGCGATGCGGGCCTGCGCGTCGTACAGCGCCAGGTTCGCGGACACCGGGCCGACGTCCTTCGACGAGTCGGAGTAGCCGAGCATGACCTCGAGTCGACGGCCGGTCGCGGCGAGGCGTCGCTGGAACGCCTCGGTGCGGACGGCCTCGTCGAGGATGTCGACGCTGGCGTGCAGGTCGGCGAAGGTCTCGAACAGCGGGATGACGTCGAGCACCGGCGCGGCCTCGGCGGACCCGAGCGCGGCGACCGCGAGTTCGTGCACGTTCGCCAGGTCCGCCGGGGACTGCGTGAAGGAGACGATGTACCGGTTCGCCGCGCGGACGCCGTAGCGGGACTGCAGCCCGGCGATCGTGCGGAACACGGCGAGGACCTCTTCGGTGGTCTCGCTCAGTTCGCCACCGGCGCGGATCTCGGCCAGGGCCGTGCGGTGCACCTGCGAGTGCTGCCGGACCTCGAGCTCGGCCAGGTGGAACCCGAAGGTCTCGACCTGCCAGATCAGGTTCTGCAGCTCGCCGTTCGCCGGGCGGATCGCGCCGGCTGCGATGAGCGACGCCTGGATCGTGCGGAGGTCGGCCAGCAGCGCCTCGGGGCCGTCGTAGGCCAGCGGCGTGGTGCCGGTCCGGGTGGCGTCGATGCGCGCGGCGACGAACAGGAGCGCACGACGGTGGGTCTCGTTCGGTGCGCGGACGCCGATGCGCTCGGCGATGCCCGGGTCGAGGGACTCCTGCGCGGCGACGAGGGCGGTGAGGCCGGCGTCCGCGGGGGTGTCGCTCGCGTCGAGCGTCAGGGCGCTGCCGATGCGGGTGGTCGCGCGGGCGAGGCCGAGCAGGATGTGCTCCGCCGCGATCTCGGCGGCCTGGCGGGTGACGTCGGCCGTCACGTGCGGGTTGCCGTCGCGGTCGCCGCCGATCCAGGTGCCGAACCGCACGAACGCGGGCGCGATCACAGGAGCGCGGCCGGCGTCGTCGCCCTGCAGCCGGTCGTCGAGCAGGCGGTAGACCTGCGGGACGATCTCGAACAGGGTCTGGTCGAACACGCTCATCGCGGTACGGACCTCGTCGAGCGGGGTCGGCCGGGTGGTCCGGAGCGGCGAGGTGCGCAGGAGGGTCGTGATCTCCTCGAGCAGGCGGCGCTCGTTCTCGGCGCGGGCCGTCGCGTTCCGGGCGCGGTCACGCTCGTCGATGAGGTCCGTGATGCGGCGGACACCCGTGGTGACCGCGCGGCGGCGGGCCTCGGTCGGGTGGGCCGTCAGCACCGGGTGGAACCGCAGGGTGCGGAGACGCTCGGCGGCCTCGGCCTCGCCGACCTCGGCGACGAGCTCGGCGTAGGTGGCGGGGAACGAGTCGCCGGCCACGCCACCGTCGTCACCGCGCTGCCGGAGGACCCGCACGCGGTGGTGCTCCTCGGCCAGGTTCGTCAGGTGGAAGTAGGTGGTGAACGCCTGTGCCACAGCCTCGGCGCGTTCGGCCGACATGCCCGAGACGATCGCCTGGGCACGCGCTGCACCCTCGGCGTGGTCGCCCTCGTAGGCGTCGATCACGGCGGCGCGCAACGACTCCACGTCGTGGAGCAGTTCGTCGCCCCCGTTCTCCCGCAGCACCCGGCCGAGGAGGTTGCCGAGGTACCGGACGTCGGCGCGCAGGTCACTGTCGACCGCACCGCTGACGTCGTCCCGCGCGCGCTCGTGGCGTGCAGATCCGTCGATCGCCGTCATGGAGTCCTTTCCGGGTCGTCCGGGAGGCTGGTCCCGGGTCCCAGCAGCGTATCGGCACCCGGGGGCGCATGACGTCGACCGTCCGGACGGACGCGGGGCAGGGTCCGGACGGACGCGGGGCCGGGTCCGGACGGACGCGGGGCAGGGTCCGCGCTGGCCTGCCTCGACGACACCCGCTGTGCGGTCAGGCCGTGACGGCGGCGACCGTCGTGTCCCCCGGCTCCTGACGGAACGGCGCACGGCGGGCATCGAGGCCGGCGAGCAGCCCACGGTTCAGCTCGTAGGCGAGCTCGACCTCGGCGATCACCCGCTCCTGTTCCTCTGCCGTCCAGGGCGCGGCGTCGAGCTGGGCCCGGTAGGTGTGCTCGAAGTCGCTCGGGTCGGCGACCTGGTCGAAGATGTAGAAGAGGACACCGTTCGTGTCGAACCCGAACCGCTCGGCCAGCACCTGCCCGATCACGTGCCCGCCGGACACGTCGCCGAGGTACCGCGTGTAGTGGTGCGCCACGAAGCCGCCGGGCCACTCCGCCGCGACCTCGTTGAGGCGTCGCACGTACGCGGTCGTCGCGGGTAGCGGGCACACCAGTTCGGACCAGTCCGGGCCGATCAGGTACTCGAGGTCGGCACGGATCGCCGGCATCCGGGTGAGCTGCGCGGTGACGAACGGTGCCGCCACGGGGTGGTCGGCCATGCGTTCCGCCGCCCGCTCGAGTGCGTCGTACACAAAGGCGTACTGTCCGAGCAGGTCCGCGTAGTCGGCGACGTCGCAGTCGCCGCCGAGCAAGTCCTGCATGAAGCCGCTCGTGGCCGAGGCACCGTGCGAGCGCCGCGTGCGACGCCGCAGCAGCTCGGAGAACGGGATGACGGTCGAGTCCATGAGGTAAGGCTAACCTTAGTGATGCGCGCGTCAAGCAGGGATCACCCAGGTGACGCCGAACCCGCGAGAGGAAGCTCCCCCACGATGAGCTCGAAACCCAAACGCCCCCAGCACGTCTTCGTCGTCGACCGCACCGAACGGCTCTCGCCCCACATGGTGCGCGTGCACCTGGGCGGCTCGGCCTTCGAGGACTTCGTCGCCCAGGCCGACCCCGACCGGCTCGGCTCGACCGACAAGTACGTCAAGCTCCTGCTCGCGAAGCCGTCGCTCGGACTGGTGCCGCCGTACGACCTCGAGGCCCTGCGCGAGACCCTGCCGAAACACGACCGCCCCGCCCGCCGCACCTACACGGTGCGCGCGGTCGACCACACCACGCGGACCATCGCGATCGACTTCGTCGTCCACGGCGACGAGGGCCTCGCCGGTCCCTGGGCAGCGTCCGCGCAGCCGGGCGATCGACTCGCCCTGTCCGGGCCCGGTGGTGGCTACGCGCCCACCACGGACCCGGCCGTCACGCACGTGCTGCTCGGTGACGACAGCGCCCTGCCCGCGATCGGCGCAGCACTCGAGTCGATGCCCGACTCCGCCACCGGGGTCGCCCTGGTCGAGGTGGCCGGGCCCGCGGACGAGCAGGACATCCGGCACCCGGCCGGGGTCGACCTGCGGTGGCTGCACCGGGACGCCACCGGCGCCCAGCCGGGCACGCTCCTGCTGGAGACGGCCCGCGGGCTGCCGCGTGCCTCCCGGCCGGTCCAGGTATTCGCGCACGGCGAGCGGACCGCGATGAAGGCGATCCGTCGGCTGTTGCAGGACGACTGGGGGCTGGAGAAGCGCGAGATGTCGTTGTCGGCGTACTGGGCGCTCGGTCGTGGTGAGGACGAGTTCCAGGAGGAGAAGCGCGAGCCCGTCGGGGTGATCTTCACCGACTGACGGCGGGCCTGCGTGTCTATTCCTTCCCATGACGGGCGGGATGGCTGGTGGGAACGGGCGTACCTGGTCGGAAGAGCGGACCGGGTACGCCCGGTTCGACCAGGTACACCCGTTCTCGGTCGGTACGCCCGGATCGGCGGACGTGCGGGGCGCCCGTTTCCCGCAGGTACGCCCGTTCTTTCCCATAACGGGCGCGATGGCTGGTGGAAACGGGCGTACCTGGTCAGAAGAACGGACCAGGTACGCCCGATTCGACCAGGCACGCCCGGCACGCCCGTTCTCGGTCGGTACGCCCGGTTCGGCGGACGTGCGGGGCGCCCGGTTGCCGCAGGAACGCCCGTTCTTTCCCAGAACGGGCGCGATGGCTGGTGGGAACGGGCATACCTGGTCGGAAGAACAGACCAAGGACGCCCGGTTCGACCAGGGACGCCCGATTCGACCAGGGACGCCCGGTTCGACCGGGGACGCCCGGTTCGGCCCGGTACGCCCGGTTCGGCCCGGTACGCCCGGCAAGCCCAGCGCGCGCAGCGGCCGGGAGGCCCGGGACACGTCGGTGGGTCGGGCTAGCGTTCGGCGCATGGTCACCTCGTCGTGCTGCGTGCCGGGTTGCGCAGGCGTGCTCGCGGACGGACTCGCGGGCGTCCCCCTGTGCGGCGCGCACGTCGCGTTCGTCGCCGACCTCGCGGCCGAACACCCCGGGATCGAGGACGCCCTGCCCGGCCCGTGCCCGGCGTGCGGGTCACGGATCGGGGTGCGGTACCCCTCGGGCACGGTGTGTGCCCGGTGCGAGTGGCGGTGGGGCGACGTGCCGGACGGCGACCTAGCTCCCCCTCGGGTCGACGTCGTCTACTACCTGCGGATGCGCGACGACTTCGGCGACCGCATCAAGATCGGCACGACGATGAACCCCCGGCAGCGGCTCGCGGCGATCCCGCACCAGGACCTGCTGGCGTTCGAGCGCGGTGACCGGATTCTCGAACGCCGACGGCACGCCGCCTTCGCCGCCAGCCGGTACCCGGGTACCGAGTGGTTCCGGGTCACGCCGGAACTCCTGGCCCACGTGGACACCGTCGCTGCCGGGGTCGACGACCCGTGGGACCTGCACGCCCGGTGGACGAGCGAGGCGCTCGCGCTGCGAGGCTGAGCCGTGCCCGGGCGGTCGGCGCGGGCTCAGCCGGTCGCGGTGCCTGCTCAGGCGGCCTGCAGCATGCGGTCGGCGGTACGGAGCGAGAGCGCCATGATCGTCAGCGCCGGGTTCGCGATGACCGCGCTCGGGAACACCGAGTTGTCGGCGATCCACAGGTTCGGGACGTCCCACGAGCGGCCGTCCTGGTCGACGACGGAGGTCTCGCGGTCCGTGCCCATCCGCGCGGTGCCGATGGTGTGCGCCGTGCGTTCGAGCACACGGACGTCCTGGCCACCGGCAGCCTCGACGATGGTCGTCATCGTGCGGACCGCGTGGCGGCGGATCGCCTCCTCGTTGGAGCCCGGGGTGAAGGAGACCCGGGCACGCGGGACACCGTGCTCGTCGAGTTCGTCGGTCAGCTCGAGGCGGTTGTCGTCGTACGGCAGGCACTCGGCGTTGATGCCGACGCCGGCCGAGAACGGGTAGTCCTGCAGCGCCCGGACGAGCTCGGCACCGCGGAGTCCGCCGCCCCGGACCAGCGAGGTCGCGAAGGTCTGCGGCTGCACGCCCAGGCTCTGGATGAGGTAGCCGCCCGCGAAGTCGGCATCCGCCGGTCGGACGAAGTCCTCGGTGATGATCGACGACGGGTATCCGCGGTACGAGCGCATCGACTCGTCGAACCGCGCCCACACCTGGGTGGCTCCGTGCGCCGTGAAGTTCCGGCCGACCTGCCCGCTGCCGTTCGCGACACCGGTGTGCAGCAGCAGTCGCGGCGTCTCGACACCGCCCGCGGCGAGGACGAGTGACCGGCAGCGCTGGCGGTGCTCGCGGCCGTCGGCGGTGTACAGGACCGCCTCGACCCGTCCCGCCGCGTCGAGCTCGATGCCGTGCACGAAGGACTCCGGACGGATCTCCGCACCGAACGCCACGGCGGCCGGCAGGTAGGTCGTGTCCATCGAGACCTTCGAGCCGTTGCGGCAGCCCTGGTGGCACGAGCCGCAGGACACGCAGGCCTGGCGCAGCCCGTGGTGCTCCTGGTGCCGGTCCTCGGTGGTCAGGCCGACCGGGGCATCGGTCGCGGTGATCCCGGCGGCTGCGGTGCCGCGCATCATCATGTCCGATGAGGCGTTCCGGGCCGGCGGGCGCATCCGGTAGCGGCGGGAGGGGTCCCACGGGTAGTGCTCGGGGCCGGCGACGCCGACGTGGTGCTCGACCTGCTCGATCCAGCCGGTGAGCTCGGCGTGGCTGATCGGCCAGTCCTGCCCCGCGCCGCTCTCGGTCCGCAGCCGCAGGTCGTGCTCGCTCGGCCGCGGGGTGAACGCGCCCCAGTGCACCGTCGACCCGCCGACGCCCGTGCCGCTGTTGTTGGGGCCGAAGGCCGTGGGGGCTCCGCCGCCGCTCAGCCGCTCGTCCATCCAGTTGATGTCACCGGGGGCGGCGACCTCGTCCGGCACGTGGTCGCCCGGCTCGGTGTTGCGGCCGGCCTCGAGCGCGACGACCGTCAGGCCACGGCGGGCCAGCGATGCGAGGAGCGGTGCTCCCCCGGCGCCGGTGCCGACCACCACCACGTCGACGACGTCGTCCGTGCCGTACGTGCGTTGTCCGTCGAGTCTCATCGTGCAGCTCCGGTCGTCGGTGCGATGTCCATCGTGGTGGCGGTGCCGGCGGTGCCGGCGGGGGCCTCGGGTTCCCAGGCCTCGCGCTCGCCCGCCGCGAGCAGCTGGAAGCCCTGCTTGCGGACGCCGTCACCTCCGTTGGCGTACCCGTCGAAGTCGATGGCGGCCATGGTGGCGGGGTGTGCGAGCCAGTGCTTCACGAGGTCGACGCTGGCGTCCTCGAACCACGCGCGCAGCTGCTCGGCGTCGAGGTCGCCGTCAGCGCGGTACCGCCCGACAGCCACGGACTCGAGGGCCTGGTCGAGCACGCCGTCGCGGGCAGGTGCAGCGAGGACGTCGAGCGCGGCACGGTAGGCCTCGGCGTCCACCGGCAGGCCGTCCGGCCGCCAGCCGTCACCGAGCCCCGCGGCCAGCTGCGCGTCGACCCGCAGCGCCAGGTCGACCTGGTCCGTGCCGGGCTGCGGGACGACGATCCGGGCGACGGCGCGCAGGGTGTCCAACTGCGTCGGCGTCAGCGCGTGGGGTGCGGCCGACGGGTCGTCGGGTAGCGCGCGCTCGGCGAGCAGGCCGCGGGTCCGGGCGCTGACCCGCGGCGAGGCGATCACGCGGGCGTGCTCCACGGGGACGACCGGCGACCCCGTGACCCGGCGCTGCCGGAAGTCGCGGATGCGCTCGGCCACGGCCTCGGGCTGTTCCCAGGGCAGCAGGTGGGCGGCGCCGTCGACGACGTGGAGCTCGCTGTTCGGCCAGTGCGGCAGGGTCAGGCGGCGCTGGGCGTCGGCATCGAGGTCGCCGTCCTCGGCACCGGCGAGCACCAGGGCCGGCACCGGGTTCGGTGCGGCGTCCGACCAGTCCTCGCGGCTGCCGCGGGACAGCCAGTCCGTCCAGGCGGCAGGGTCGGTCCGCTCGACGTCCTGCACCGCCGCGCTGTGCCGCGCGGGCGCCAGGGGTGCGGCGGTGTTGGCGGCGACGAACTCCTCGGCGTCATCGGTGCCGATCGGGCCACCGGCAGCCCACGAGAGCATCGTCCAGCGGCGGTCGTCGTCCATCGGCTCCGGAGCGAGCGGGGACGCGGCGAGGAGCACCACGGCCCGCAGCCCGAACAGGCCGTTCGCGCCGGAGATCGTGCGGTCGGCCACCACCGTGGCGACCTTGCCGCCCATCGAGTGCCCGAGGAGCATCCACTCCGTCGAGCCGCTCGCCCCGATCGCGCGCTCCACCAGGACGGCCATCTCCTCGACGGTGGTGCCGGACGACGCCGGGCTGCGGCCGAAGCCGGGCAGGTCGATGCCGATCAGGTCGAGGTCGCCGAGGAGTTCGGCGCGCAGCAGCGCGAACTCCTCGGAACTCGCGCCGAGGGCGTGGAGACAGAAGACGGTGGTCACCCTATATACCTACCCGTCGCTCGCGACCGCTCCCAGCCGGGCCGTACCCCGTCGCGCGTCGCGTGTACCCCGATCGACGGTGTCACCGGGCGTACGCGTCGACGAACAGCGCGCCCCGGAGCTCGCGCAGGGTGTCCGCCAGCCGGTCGACGGTCCGGCCGGAGATCCCCGACACCTGGAGGTCGTACGGGCCGAGCGCGGGGAGCCGCCCGGTGCGGATGCGGACGACCTCCCACCCCACGGCGCGGACGGCGCGGTCCTTCTTCCGGTCGGTCTCCTGCCGCGGGCCGACGTGCTCGAGGCCGTGCCGACCGGTGGAGTCGTACTCGATGGCGACGCGGAGCTCGGGCAGGATGATGTCCGGCCATGCCTCGACGTGGTCGAAGAACGGGCGGTCGAGCCGGATGGCGGAGTGGTCGTACGTGAACGCGAACCGCTCGGACAGCATGCCTCGGAGTTCGGCCTCGACCGCCGAGGCGGTCGCCGGGGCGCAGACGCTCGTGAACGACTCACCCGACGGCAGCCGCGGGGTCTTCGGGCAGATCGTGCGGGGAACGGACTGGGCGGTCCGCCGTGGCGCCCCTCCGGCCGACCCGGCGGACCCGGCGACGGGCCGACGGGACCGGGAACGGCTCGACGCGACGGCTCCGGCCGGGACCCCGCGCACCGGAGCCGCGGGCAGCGTCTGTCGTCCGGCACTCCGGACGACCCGCTGCGGCACCGGCACGGCCTGCGGCCAGTCCGACGGCAGCACCGGCCACCGCTGCGGCTGGGCCTGCACCGCGCACTCGGGGCACCAGACGGATCGCCGACGTTCACGGCCCGGACGGGACCGCTGTTCTGACGGGGTCGCGACGAAGACGTGCCCGACGTCGCACTCCCAGGTGAGCAGGACCTCGGCCGCCGGGGGGACCTGGGTCAGGACGACGCCGTGGTTCCAGTCGGGGTGGTACTGCCGGATGAGCACCGGGTACGACGCCCAGTCGGCGCGGAACTGTCCGACGGCGTACGGCACCGCTTCGCCGCGCGACCACTGTCGGCGGCGCCACCACGCATCGACGGGTTCGGCCACGCCCCCACGCTAGGAACGACCACCGACACCCGCCGCACCACGCACCGCGACCGACACCCGCCGCACCACGCACCGCGACCGACACCCGCCGAACCACAAGCGAGCGACGCGACCGCTCAGGAGGCCAGCGCGTGCTTCACGTAGGCGACCAGGGCGTTCGCGTGCCCGTGCCCGAGGCCGTGCTCGGCCTTGAGCCACCCGACGACCTCCATGTGCTGGTGGTCGTCGAGCCGGTCGGCGACCAGGTCGAGCCACTCCTGCACCGGGCGCCCGTACGTCGTCTCGATGCTCGGGAAGTACGACGCCGGACCCTTCACCTTGGTGCCGTCCGCCGGGGGCACCGGGGCGGTCACACGATGCGCTGTCATGGCGCAACGGTAGCGCTCCGTCTGCCGTCACGGAACGTCACGCAGGACATCGTTTCGTGACGCCGCGTTGCGCCGGATGGCCCGGTGTTGCGCCGCGTGGCGGGGTGTTGCGCGACCCGTTGTCGGTCCCGCCCAGGCCTCCTACGGTCGCGACATGACCGAGACCACCAGGGCCCCGCAGTGGGAGGCGACCAGCGTCGACGACGCGGGCCGGACGACCGGGGCGAGCCGCGCCTCCAGGCCGGAGACCGCGACCATCGACGCTGCCGGACACGCCGCACTCGACCGCTCCGTCGTGCCGTTGCGGCACCCGCTGCGGTGGATCGCCGCGGCACTCGTGCTCGTCGTGCTGCTGAACTTCGGCGAGACGCTGTTCACGAACGAGCAGTGGGGCTGGCCGGCCGTCGGCAAGTGGCTGTTCAGTCCGGCGGTCCTGACCGGCCTGCAGCTGACCCTCACCGCCACCGCGCTGAGCGCCGTGATCAGCTTCGCCGGCGGGATCCTGGTGGCCATCGCCCGGCTGTCGCACAACCCGGTGCTGTCCGGGCTGGCGTGGGGGTACGTGTGGCTGTTCCGGTCGGTGCCGCTCATCCTGGTGCTCGTCTTCCTGTACAACCTCGGGTCGCTGTACCCGACCATCGGCATCGGGATCCCCTTCGGGCCGCAGTTCGAGGTGCCGACCGCGAACCTGCTCGGCGACCTGGCGATCGGGGTCATCGGGCTGAGCCTCAGTGAGATCGCCTACGCGTCCGAGATCGTCCGCGCCGGGGTGCTCGCCGTCGACCACGGGCAGCACGAGGCGGCGCAGGCGCTCGGGCTCCCCCGTCGCCGGCAGTTCCTGCGGGTGATCATGCCGCAGGCGCTGCGGTCGATCGTCCCGGCGTTCGTGAACCAGGTCGTCGGCCTGCTGAAGGCCTCGTCGCTGCTGTTCTACGTGTCGCTGCTCGACCTGTTCGGCGTGGTGCAGAACCTGTCGAGCACGTACCCGGGCGACATCATCCCGCTGCTCGTCGTCGCCACCATCTGGTACCTCGTGCTCACCAGCGCGGTCTCGATCGTGCAGTACTACGTCGAGCGGTGGACGGCCCGCGGGTCGGTCCGTGCGCTGCCGCCGACACCGTGGCAGCGGGTGCGGAGCGCGCTGCGGGGCGGCGGGACCGGACGTGGTCCGGGACGGCCTGGAGGCGCGGGTCGCCGCACACAGGCAGCCGCCGCCGAGCGCGCGGTCGCGTCCGGGTCTGCTTCCACCGTCGACGACAGGAGCATCTGATGAGCGCCGCCATCGCGATCCACGGAGCCGTCAAGGCGTTCGGGGACAGCGTCGTCATCGACGGCATCGACCTGTCGCTGCCGTCCGGCAGCGTGACCGTCGTCCTCGGCCCCTCCGGTTCCGGCAAGTCCACGCTGCTCCGGGCGATCAACCACCTCGAACCGCTCGACCGCGGGGTCGTCACCGTCGGCGACGAGCCCATCGGCGTCCGCCTGCGCACCGGCCGCGACGGGGTCCCCCGCTGGAAGGAGCTGCCCGAGCGGCACATCCTGCGGCAGCGTGCCCGGATCGGGTTCGTGTTCCAGCACTTCAACCTGTTCCCGCACCTCACCGCGCTCGAGAACGTCGCCGAGGGGCCGATCGCCGCCGGGGTCCCCGTCGCCACGGCCCGAGCGCGGGCTCAGACCCTGCTCGATCGGGTCGGACTCGGCGACCGCGGCTCCGCCCGCCCCCGGCAGCTGTCCGGCGGGCAGCAGCAGCGCGTCGCGATCGCCCGGGCCCTGGCGCTCGAGCCGTCGGTGGTCCTGCTCGACGAGCCGACCTCGGCGCTCGACCCGGAGCTCGTCGGCGAGGTGCTTGGCGTCATCCGGTCCCTCGCCGAGTCCGGCACGACGCTCGTCATCGTCACGCACGAGATCGCCTTCGCCCGCGAGGTCGCCGACCACGTCGTGTTCCTCGACCACGGGCGGGTCGTCGAGCAGGGGCCGCCGGCCCAGGTGCTCGACCACCCGCAGCACACCCGCACGCGCGACTTCCTGTCCCGCGTCCGCTGACCCCCGACCCCCGATCCCCACCCGCACCACACGGGGAACCAGTTCCACCATCACC